>DAISXU010000001.1:0-5700 GCA_036825655.1 Flavobacteriales bacterium
CGATGTATCTTCGCGCCTCCATTGCAACCATGAAGCCATGAGCCAGCCTTCTAAAGTCCGAGTCCGATTTGCTCCGAGCCCCACTGGGCCTTTGCACATGGGAGGGGTCCGGACTGCCCTCTACAACTTCCTCTTCGCAAAACACTACGGAGGCGATTTCTTGCTCCGCATTGAAGACACCGATCAAAAGAGATTCGTGGCTGGCGCTGAATCATACATTCTGAAAGCCCTCGAATGGGCGGGGATTTCCATCGATGAGGGTGTCGGTGCAGGTGGCGATTTAGGGCCGTACCGGCAGAGTGAGCGCTCAGAAATCTATGCGGAGCAGATGAAAGCGCTGCTCCAAGCGGGTTTGGCCTACAAGGCATTTGACACTGCGGAAGAAATGGACTCCCTTCGCAAAGCGGCAGAAGCCACTGGTCATGTCTGGCAATACGACTCAACTACCAGGATGTCCATGCGCAATAGCCTAACCTTAAGCGAGTCAGAAGTGAACGCGCTCGAAGCAGAAGGTGTGCCCGCTGTCATTCGTTTTCGCATGCCGGATGACCCCCAGGAGGTCGTTGTCGAAGATCTGATCCGTGGGCACGTACAAGTTTCGACCAGCGTTTTGGACGATAAGGTGCTGATGAAAGCAGATGGCCTACCAACCTACCACTTCGCCAATGTCGTGGATGACCATTTCATGCAAATCAGTCATGTCATCCGAGGGGAAGAGTGGCTTCCCAGCGCGCCGTTGCACCAGCTTCTCTACCAAGCATTTGGATGGGATGCTCCGGCTTTCGCGCACTTGCCGCTCATCTTGAAGCCCGCGGGGAATGGGAAGTTGAGCAAACGAGATGGCGACCAAGGCGGGTTTCCAGTCTTTCCTCTTGAATGGACGGATCCAGAATCGAATCAAGTTTCTGCGGGCTATAAAGAGTCCGGGTACCTTCCCGAAGCATTTTCCAACATGCTCTTGATGTTGGGTTGGAATCCTGGGACAGATCAGGAGCTTTTCTCCTTGGAGGAAGCCGTTGCAGCATTCAGCTTGGACCGCGTGGTAAAGTCCGGTGCTCGTTTTAACCCCGATAAAGCCAAGTGGTTCAATGAACAGCATTTGCGGGCTTTGCCGATGAATGCGCTGGCAAGTGCGCTGCAAGCAGATCAGCCGGCCGATTTAAATTGGGACCTTTCTCAATGCCAAACCGTGGTCGAGATGATGATTGAACGCGTCTCTTTCTTGCACGAGGTGTGGGAATCCGACTGGCTCTTTCAACGACCAACGGCGTTGGATGAGAAGTTGATTCGAAAGCGTTGGAAAGAGGAAACATCCGAGCTCATTGACGGTTTGATGGCTCGATTGATGGTTTTGGATTCGTTTGATTCGAATTCAATTGAATCCGAATTCAAAGCGTACCTAGAGGACATTGGAGTAGGATTTGGTGCCGTATTGCTGCCCTTTCGGATTCTGCTTACGGGAGAAGGTGGCGGGCCATCCATGTTTGATTTTTCAGCATTCCTCGGCAAGGAAGAAACGCAATCCCGCGTGACGCAAGGAAAGTTGCTCATCTCAAGCATGCGAGCCCAATGAACATAAGTGAAATCCACATCGAAGACATGCGGTTCCGCGCCCAGCATGGGTGCATGGAGGAAGAAGCAACCATTGGCGGGAACTACCGCGTGGATGTCATCATCAGCATGGATTTGAGCCTGGCAGCTGAGACAGATGACTTGGAGGCCACTGCTGACTACTGTGACGTACACCGAATCGTTGCGGCAGAGATGGCCATTCGCTCCAAGTTGATCGAGCATGTGGCCCAACGGATTTTGATGGGGCTTCGTGGGGAATGGCCGCAGGCGCAGCAATTTGAAGTAAAGCTCACAAAAATATCTCCTCCAGTTGGGGGTGATGTCGCGTCGGTGGCTGTGATCCTAAGGGGTTAATTGCATTTTTTTTTAACATCGTAAATGCTTTACGATGAAGCGGTGCACCTTTGACTTATGAAGGTATTGCACACTGCAGATTGGCATTTAGGCAAAAGGCTGCACGAGCAGTCCCTCTCCGAGGATCACGTCCTTTTTTTTGACTGGTTTTTGAAAACAGTTGAAGAACGTGGCATTGATGTCGTTTTGGTGTCTGGGGATGTGTTCGATGCGGCCAATCCGCCTACGGAAGCTCGAAAAACCTACTTCGAACTGCTGACAAAATTAGCTGGATTAGGAGTACAGGTTGTCATCACCGGAGGGAATCACGATTCACCCGCAATGCTCAACGCACCCAAAGACCTTCTGAGCCTGCTTCGAATAACGACCATTGGCCGGTTGCCGGATGACATCCAAGAGGCCCTTGTTCCCTTAGGGGATGAAGCAAACCCCGAAGCTGTTGTGGCAGCCATTCCATTTGTGCGCGACAGTGAACTTAGCCAGATCGTACCCGGTTTGGATGCCACGGAAAAAGCAGAGGCCATCCGCGCCGGATTGAAACAGGTGTTTGCCGATGCCGCACTTCATTGCCAAAAAAGATTCCCTAGCCTGCCCGCATTGGCCATGGGGCACCTCTTCGCCAAGGGAGTGTTGTTGAGTGAAAGTGAACGTGAAATTCAAGTGGGAAACATCGCCGGGGTGGAAGCAGCAACCTTCCCAGAATCGTTCAACTACGTCGCCCTTGGACACATTCACCAACCTCAACAAGTGGACCACCGAATCCGCTACAGTGGTTCGCCTATCGCCCTGTCATTTAGCGAACGAGACCTGAATCACCGCGTCATTGAATTGACCATTGAATCAGGAGCGCTGCAATCGATTGAGTCCGTGGAAATTCCTAAAAACCGCGAACTCCTTCGACTCGAGGGCGACCCCGCTTCCGTGCTTCAAAAGCTCCAAATCCTGCCAAAATCAGACGGCCTCACTACCTTGATTGAGGCACGAATCAAATTGCAACGCCTCGACCCCGCAATCTCAACGTCATTTCGAGAGTTCATCGAGCATTTCAACAAGGAAAGGAAGGACGCCCAGGTGGTCAAGCAATTCATCATCCTCGAAAAAGAACATGATTCCGCTGCTGCGGTGCTGGGAGATTCCGACCTCGAGGCCCTTCAACCCATCGAAGTGTTTGACGCCCTTTTGGATCAGCGTGACGCCTCCAATCGCGACGAATTGAGGGATGCATTTCAAGAATTGCTGCAGGACCTCATGCAAAAAGAGGAGCTATGAAAATTCTAAAAATTGAACTGCGGAACATCGCATCATTGAAAGGTGACCACACCGTAGACTTCACCCAGAATCCCCTCAATCACGCGGGGTTGTTCTTAATTTCTGGCCCAACAGGGAGCGGTAAGTCAACCTTGCTGGATGCCATCTGTTTGGCCATCTACAACCGGATGCCCCGGCTTGGAAAAGTGTCCAAGAACGAATTGTTGAGTTCCGGATCAGTGATTACCCGTCACACAAGCGACGCCCTTGCACGCGTCACCTATTCCTGCACAGCTGGCGTTTTCTCGTCCCAATGGCAAATCAGCACCAATTCACGTGGAAACCTCAACGATTACCAGTTGGAATTGTTCAATGCAATGGGCCAATCGATGGGACTGAAAAAATCTGAAGTGCCCCTTGAAAACGAGCGGCTCATTGGATTGGACTATGAGCAATTCACGAGGGCGGTGGTTTTGGCACAAGGGGAATTTGCTCAATTTTTGAAGAGTGATGAGAAAACTCGGGCCGCTTTGCTTGAGAAAATAACGGGGGAGCGCATATACCGAGAGCTTGGAAAAGCGGCGTACGAACGGGCCAAAAACCTGCGAGTTCTCAGCACCCAACTGCTTGATCAACAAGAGGGTCTGAGACAACAACTGCTTGATCAGGAGGTGTTTGAGCTGAAAACCAACGAAAAAACAAAACTTGAGGAAGCCCTCGCGCGCGCGTTAGAAGTTCAAAAACAAAAAGAACTCGCGGTGACCCACCGAAAAAGCCTACTACAAGCAAAATCTCAGCTCGCGGCGTTGTTCGAAAAGGAGCAACAATCGAAAGCAAGTTGGTCCGCTTGGGAAGAAGTGAACGGGAGTAAATTGAAACGCCACGATTCCCTTCAACCCATTCGAACTGAATTGAACACTTGGCATGCAAGCCAGACCGAGCTGAAAGCATTGAGCGCGACCTTGGCCCAAAGCCAGTCCAATTTACTGGGTGCTGAGTCAACTGCCTTGCAATTGCGCAACCGCGCCGCTGAGGTCCTTGGTGCATTCGAAGAAGGCGATGACTTGATGGAAACCTTGGATTTGTTCTCAAGGAAAGTGCGGAAATTACATCAGGCCGAAATCGAGGCAAGGGAAAAAGCCAAGGTGTCAGCCGATTTGCTCAACACCTTCATCACACAACAGCCCGAATGGTCCGGTTCGTCCCTCGACGGATTTGACGCATTGATTCAAACCTGGGAGAACGCAAAAGCAAAGAACGCAGAGCGATTGGTATTCCTAACAACCCAAGACGCGGAATTGGGGGCAAGTGGATTGGACGATGATTCGCTCGATGAGTGGGATCAACGATGCCACCAATGGGTTCACCTGGAAAACTCTTGGAATGAGCGTCAAGCTCAAGCTCAACAACTGCAACAATCCATCGATTCAATCCATGAAAAAGTCCGCGACTTGCCAGAGGCGATTGCCCTTGCCGGATCAACATTGAAATTAGCAACCGCCGAAGAGGACGCCGCCGAGGCTCGCTGGAGCCTTCACCGCATCCAATCTTCCCTGAGCGAACACCGCAGCCAACTGCAACCCGGTGAAGCCTGTCCGCTTTGTGGAGCCTTGGAACACCCGGCGGCAGATGGCTTTGATGAGGCTGCAGGGGTGAGCCTCAAAGACGTGGCTCAGGCAGCCAAGGAAAGGGTGGTGAAGTTGCAGAGCGAACACCAGCGTTTGGTTTCACAACTGGAGGTAAGTCAAGCCAATTTAGAGCAGGAAAAAGCCCATTTGGAAGGCCTGAGATTGAGCGAGGTACAACGTAGGCTCCAGTTAGTGATCGCTGAGTTTCCGGAAGATTGGAGGAACCTCAGTGGTTCATCATGTTTGACCCGTCTGCGAGATTGGAAAACCAACCGGATAGGCCTTCGCTTGGAGGAAGAGCGATTGAACCAGCTCAAAGCCGGATTTGAACAACTTCAAACTTGGCATTCAAAGTTTGAGCTGCACCTTCAATGTGAAGCTGAATTCAAGCAAATTTGGTCGTCCACGGAGTCGATTGATGATTTCATGAGCCAATGGAATGGTGAATGGGCTAAGGCCTCTGCCGACATCAACCAGTTTCAAGCTCAACTGAAAACAACCCAGTCGTCTCTCCTTGGACTTCAGGCGCGATTTGAGCAAGCGATCGAACAGATTGAAACCTCCATCCAAGAAATCGGCATTCCAACCATCGATTTGGCATGGAGCCAATTGCTCAATCCGATGGAGGAAGAACAGCTACGCAAAGACGAAAAGCAGCTCCTCTTGCATCATAATCAACTGAAAACAGAACATGAATCGCAGTTCAAAGCGGTCCAAATTCTTCAAGAAAAAGACGCCAAAGGCACTGAAGAAGAACTGCTCGCCGCACTCGAATCTGCAAAGAACCTCGCACTGCAGTTGTCGCATTCGCGAGATGAATTGATCAGCTCCTTGAACCAGCATGTGAACGCCAAAACCCGCATGTTGGAGTTGGAAGCGGAGCGCCTGCGCATACTTG
>DAISXU010000001.1:5710-115114 GCA_036825655.1 Flavobacteriales bacterium
GGTGCAACTCGATGAACTCATGGGAGACAGTGGGGGCCATGCATTCAATAAATTCGCTCAGCAATTGACGACGAACCAACTCATTGCCATGGCGAATCGACGGCTTGAAGGGCTGACCGATCGGTACCGCTTCGCCTTTCCTGAATCGGATGGACCACTGGCCGTGTTGGACGAACACATGGCAAACGAACGCCGCAGCGTTCAAACGCTCAGTGGCGGGGAGACCTTTCTCATGAGCTTGGGTTTGGCCTTGGCCTTGAGTGACTTGGCAGCCCGCAACGCAGACGTTGGGGACCTTTTCATTGATGAGGGGTTTGGAACCTTAGATCCTGCAACGCTGGATGGCGTGCTCGATGTGTTGGAACGATTGCAGGCGACCGCTGGGCGCAACGTGGGCATCATTTCACACGTGGAAGGTTTGAAAGAGAGGATCGCCACTCAAGTTCGGCTAGAGCCCACCGGGCATGGACATAGCAAGATCCGAATCGTTCAAGGGGTTTAAAGGCGCATCTCGGGGACTTCGTTGGGGATGATCAAATCTCCAGCCGTTGCGTTTTTGATTTCCTCTACGCTAACCCCTGGGGCACGTTCCACCAAATGAAAACTGCCTCCCTGTATGTCCATCACAGCCATGTTGGTGACCACCCTGCGCACACAACCGACCCCTGTCAGCGGAAGGGAGCAGCTTGGGAGCAACTTCGAGTCCCCGCGCTTGTTGGTGTGCATCATGGCCACGATGATGTTTTCTGCACTGGCCACCAAATCCATCGCGCCCCCCATCCCTTTCACCATTTTACCTGGAATCTTCCAATTGGCTATGTCGCCATTGGAGCTAACCTCCATCGCGCCCAATACCGTTAGCTGAACGTGTTGCCCACGAATCATGGCGAAGGAAGTAGCAGAGTCAAAGTACACGGCCCCCGGCATGGCCGTGATGGTTTGTTTTCCTGCGTTGATCAGATCGGCATCTTCCGACCCTTCAATCGGAAACGGTCCCATCCCCAGAATTCCATTCTCCGACTGAAATTCCACCTCCATTCCATCCGGAATGAAATTGGCCACCAACGTGGGAATGCCAATGCCCAAATTAACGTACCATCCGTTTTGGACCTCCTGTGCAATGCGCTGTGCGATCTCGTTTTTCGAAAGCATGGTATCAAGCTTGTGCAGGGCGAACCGTGCGTTGTTCTATTCGCTTCTCGTAGGCAACTCCTTGGAAAATGCGTTGCACGAAAATGCCAGGCGTATGAATTTCATTGGGGTCCAATTCTCCAGCAGGCACCAATTCCTCCACCTCCGCCACGGTGATTCGACCTGCCATGGCCATGACTGGATTGAAGTTTCTTGAAGTTGCCTTGTAGACCAAATTTCCCGCGGTGTCACCCTTCCAGGCTTTGACGAAAGCGAAGTCTGCCGTTAAGGCCGTTTCCAAAATGTGGGGCTTGCCTCCAAAATCCCTCACCTCCTTTCCTTCCGCTACTTCTGTTCCATACCCGGCAGGCGTGAAGAATGCAGGAATGCCCGCACCCCCGGCTCGGCATCGTTCAGCCAAAGAACCCTGAGGGATCAAATCCACCTCCAATTCTCCTGCGAGCATTTGCCGTTCAAACTCATCATTCTCTCCTACGTAGGAAGAAATCATCTTTCGGATTTGGCGCCCTTTCAGCAGTTGACCTAGGCCAAAATCGTCCACTCCAGCGTTATTTGAAATGCACACCAATTCTTTCACTCCCAACCGCTGCATTTCTTGAAGGCAATTCTCGGGAATGCCACAGAGTCCAAATCCACCTAACATCAGCGTCATTCCATCTCTCAGGCCTTCGCATGCAGCCTCAACATCCTTTACAGTCTTCGTTATCGCCATGGTAATTGTGTCCTTAATCAAACAAGCCTCCATCCCCAGAAACCCCTCCACCAAAGGGCAATCCCCTCAAAGATTGGCTTTGCTCACAGTCCAAAGAATCCAACCCCAGAGACTCCGGGATGGTGAAATCAGCTCCACTCAGGCCTATGCGGTTATCTGCAAGGGCCGCTTTCATGTAGTAGCCAAAAATTGGCAGCGCCGTATTCGCTCCTTGACCATTCGTGGTCGTGCTGAACCTGACGGCGGGGTCTTGCGCTCCCACCCACACCCCGGTAACCAAATCGGGTGTCAGTCCCATGAACCACCCGTCTGTGTTGCTTTGAGTGGTTCCTGTTTTACCAGCCATTGGGATTCGTATCCCATCATAGGCACGAGACGCCAAATCCATTCGCAAGCGCACTCCAGTGCCTTTGCGTTTGCCCGTTTCGATGCTGTAAGCACCATCCACAACACCCTTCATCATTTGGACAATGGTCGCCGCAGTGCGGGCGTCCAATCCTTGATGAATCTCCGGCTCCGGCGTGTAAATCACGTTCCCAAATTTGTCCTCAATTCGAGCGATGTAGGTTGGACGGACGTAAACTCCTCCATTGACAAGCGCCGCATTCGCCCCCGTGATTTCTTTTAAAGTCAGCTGCGCTGCGCCCAAGGCGATCGATGGGACCTCCGGAATGGTGGATTCTATTCCCAAAGCGTAAGCCAACTCTGCAACTCGGTGAGCTCCAAAATCCTTGATCAACTTCGCCGTTACGGTGTTCATTGAATTGGCGAGCGCATACTCCAAAGTCACAATGTCGCCGTATTCAAAATCGGAGTTGTCCGGACACCAATCTGGCTGACCGTCTGGCATCTCAATGCAAATCTTCTGGTTTGGAATTTCGGTGCAGCGCTCCAATCCATAGCGCAATGCTGTGGCGTAGACGAAGGGCTTGAAAATCGATCCCACCTGCCTCCTGCTCTGGCTCACGTTGTCGTATTTGAAGTGGCGATAATCAATGCCACCGACCCAAGCCTTAATGTGGCCTGTTTGCGGCTCAATCGACATCAGCCCCGCGTGCAAAAAGTGCTTGCGATAGCGAATGGAATCCATCGGAGTCATCACCGTATCTACGCCGCCTGCATGCGAAAATATCCGCATGGGAACGGGGGCCTCGAATGCATCCTCAATTTCCTTTTCCGAAGGGCGGTGCCAAGTATGGCTGCATCCTCCTTTCTCCGCATTGCACTCCCACATGCTCCCCTCTGGTGCTTTTCGAATGTAAAACCCTGGGCGTTTGCACTCGGGGCATAGTTTTCCTGAAGCAATGAGAAAACGCTCACTCTCCCGCATGGCCCGGTCCATGATGGCATCCCGCGTGTTGCGATCAATTCCCGAATAAAAAGGCCAATCAGATTTTGATCGGCGGCGTAAATCACGGTCCAAAGTGCCTTGCAGCTCATTTGCCAAGTGCGCATGAACGGCATCTTCAGCCGCCCGCTGTAACCGGCTGTCAATCGTAGAAAACACCTGAATTCCATCCCGATACAAATCGTATGGTGAACCGTCCGCCTTGCGAATGATGTATTGGCCATTGGCATCCTTTTCGGCCAACAAGCTCTTCAACTCCGCACGAAGCTCTTCTCTGAAATAGGGCGCTATGCCTTCATCGTGACTTACTCGTTGGAAATTGATTCCCAAAGGCAACTCGGCCAATGAGTCGCAAGCCGCCCGCGTCAAGCGATCGTACTTTACCATTTGGTTGAGCACCACATTCCGCCGGTTCATGACGAGCTCCGGGCGGCGGAGTGGGTTGTAGAGCGCGCTGTTCTTCAACATCCCAACCAACATGGCCGACTCTTGAATGTTGAGCTCATTGACGTCTTTGTCAAAGTAAATGTTGGCCGCTGATTTGATCCCAACAGCTTGATTCAAGAAATCATATCGGTTCAAGTAGAGCGCGATGATTTCTCCTTTCGTGTAGTGCCGTTCAAGGCGGGCGGCGATGATCCACTCTTGGGGCTTTTGCAGCAAGGCCCGCTTGATCAAACTCGTTTGATCGTAGGATTCCGTAAACAAGAGTTTTGCCAATTGCTGCGTGATTGTACTGCCTCCCCCGCGCGAGCCCATAAAGGCAATGGCCCTTGCCAAGCCAATGAAATCCAATCCACTGTGCGATTCAAATCGGGCGTCCTCTGTGCTGATCAAAGCACCAATGAGGTGATCGGGCAATTCTTCGAATCGCGAATCGGAGCGGTTTTCTGCGTAGTAGCGACCAATTACCCGACCGTCGGAAGAATACACTCGGGTGGCCAAATCCGTTTTCGGATTGGCCAAGGTTTCCGTGTTTGGTAAATCCCCCATCGAACCAATGAGCACCAAGCCTGCCAGACCAAACAATGGCCCCAAACCCAGCAACCAAAGCCACCTGGCCTGCCGACCAAAACGCGATTTGGAAGGCGCAGCGCTTGGCTTACCCTTCGATTTCTTTTGTTGTTGTTTCGCTGACATTTCAACTGCAAGATTAGGCAAACCGCGGCAACTGCCCATGCCCTTGAGGCTCTTCTATCCGTTAAACGATGCAATGCTTCCTACTAAGCCGCGGGTTCGCCCTATTTTTGCCCTTCACGAAAGCAAACGCATGGTTGCCCTGATCAAAGCCGCTCAACTTCTACTGAGCCTGTCCATCCTGATTTTCTTGCACGAACTCGGTCACTATTTCGCAGCGCGAAAATTCAACACGCGGGTAGAGAAATTCTATTTATTCATGAACCCCTGGTTCTCCCTGTACAAGAAGCAAATTGGGGAGACCGAGTGGGGATTGGGTTGGCTGCCGCTGGGCGGGTATGTGAAGATTTCTGGGATGATCGACGAGTCCATGGACAAGGAGCAAATGAAGCAACCCATCCAACCATGGGAATTCAGAGCGAAACCTGCTTGGCAACGTTTGATCATCATGTTGGGGGGAATCATCGTGAACTTGATTGTTGGTTTTGTCGTGTATGCCATGGTTTTAGGGGTGTGGGGGAAAGATGTACTCCCGATGTCCAACTTGCCCTACGGCATTGAGGTCAATGAAGAAGTCGCCCATTGGGGATTGGAAAATGGAGACCAAATTACCTCCATCAATGGAGAAGAAGCGCCCGATTTTGATCGGCTCCGCCAAACCCTCTTCTTCGAGTCCATTCAGTCCCTTGGTGTGGTTCGTGATGGAATCCCCATGACCCTTGCACTGGAAGGCGATTTAGGTCAAGAAATGGTAGACCACAGTGTTCGCAGGCCTTTCAGTCCTCGGCGCCCATGCGTCATTGAAACCGTGGATCCAGGCTCTCCAGCAGATCGTGGAGGGCTCGCTCCAGGTGACCGCTTCGTGAGCATCAACGGTGTGCCCACGCGTTTTTACGATGAAGTCGTTGCCGTCCTGAAAGCAAATCCTTCCACGCCATTTGTTTTGGGAGTTGAGAACGAAGCTGGTTTATCCCGTGAACTAGCTGTCATGACCGATTCCATTGGGCGCATAGGTTTCATCAGTGCTGGACTGAATGCCTTCCCAGAAATTGAATTCGTGCACATCGATTATGGGCTAGGCGACGCCATCACGGGTGGCTTCTCAACAGCTTGGACTACGCTGCGAGAATACGCTTTGTCGTTGCGGTTTTTGGCTTCCAAGTCAGGGGCCAGCCAAGTAGGCAGCCTGGTCACCTTCGGGAGTGTCTTTGCTGCGGAATGGGATTGGGAAATTTTCTGGCGCAACACCGCATTTTTCTCCCTGATTTTAGCGTTCATGAACCTGCTGCCCATCCCGGGTTTGGATGGCGGACACGTCATGTTCCTGCTCTACGAAATGGTTGTCGGCAAACCTGCCCCACAGCGATTCATGGAAATCGCCCAAGTGGTTGGTTTCATTTTCTTGATTCTCCTGATGATGTTCGCGCTGGGGAATGACTTGTTTCGGGTGTTCACGGGGCAATTCTAATAATTGCGTAGTTTAGGCTTGCAACGCAGCTCATGAACGTATCGGACATCAACGCCTACGGCCTCGTGATCGGAGGGTCCCTGGTGATCATCCTTTCCTACTTTGCCAATTTGCTGGCAAAGAAGACGAACATTCCAAGTGTGTTGGTACTCATCGGCATGGGCGTAGCCATTCGGCAAGGACTGAATGCCATGGGGCTGACCTCCATCCCTTTTGAAGGGCTGGTCCTCGAACTGCTGGGCACCGTGGGATTGATTTTCATTGTGCTCGAAGCCGCATTGGACCTGCAGCTCACCCGCGAAAAACGCTCGTTGATCATCAAGAGTGCTTCATTGGCTTTGCTCGCCCTTACAGGGAGTTCATTGGCCATTGCTTGGTTTTTAGGAGTGAGCATGGACATTCCGTTTTACGAAGGTTTGGTCTACGGCATTCCTTTGTCCATCATGAGCAGCGCCATCATCATCCCCAGCGTAGGCGGGTTGGGTCATGACCCCAAAGAATTCATGGTTTATGAGAGTACCTTCTCGGACATTTTTGGCATCATGGCGTTCTACCTGTTGCTTGGAAACGCAAAATCTGCATCGCCGCAAGAGGTCTTACTGAGCATCGGATCCAACCTCATACTCACGTTGGTCATCGCAATCATCGTCAGTTATCTGCTGGTTTGGGTCCTTCAAAAAATCAAGAGCTCTGTCAAACTCTTCTTGAGCATCGCGGTGCTTCTGTTGATTTATTCCATCCAGAAGCTCTTGCACTTGAGCCCCCTCATTTTGATCCTGATTTTTGGTTTAATGTTGAACAACCACAGGCTGTTCTTTCCCCATTGGCGAAAGGTCATGCTTGGCACGCGCCTAGGTCGTTGGTGGGGAATATCCGAGGGGGTTGTCGATGGCCCTGGCTGGCCCGCTAACCTGCTTGACGACCAGCGGATGAGCGCCCTTCACCACGATTACCACTTACTCACTTTGGAGAGTGCTTTTGTCATCCGAACATTCTTCTTTGTCTTGTTTGGCATGACGGTCTCTTTGGCTGCGTTGAGTGACTTGCAGGTCATCACGGAAGGGCTGATTATTTGCGTCATCCTTTTTGCAACACGTTTCCTCTTCCTCTTGATTTTCAAAAGGGAATTCATGTTCCCTCTCTTGTACATCGCGCCTCGGGGATTGATCACCATCCTCTTGTTCTTCCAAATCCAAAGTTCCTACCCAGAAATGCTTCAGCCCGCATTCGATCAGGGCATTTTACTGGTGGTTATCCTTGTAACGAGCATTGTCATGACGGTCGCGTTGGTCCAACATGGCCTGGGGGTGCGAGAAATCCCACGAGAACCTGGAACGGCCGCCTTGGAGTTGGACCATCATAGTGAAGAAACATCGAGCGGCACAAACCAGCCCCCAGGCGATCGCCTCACCCAACCTCCGAGTTCCAACACCATCAACTGAGAACGGACGCGGCTTGGTACCAAATTCACTTCCATCGATAACGTCTTCACTGAGCACCCTCCACTCCCTTGGAGGGCCTTCCACAACTCCAAGATTGGAGCCGGGGGCAGGTGTTTTTTCGGTGCATTCATCGGCGAAGAATGTGCAGCAATTGGCACTTCTGTAACTTCTTGAATGGCGAGGGCTCCTTGGTCAATCCAAGCCCGATTTCCTTGCCAAATGGCAGCCTCATCCTTTGGGTTCAAAATCAACACATCGCGATGGTAATCCGCAGCAAGTTCGGCTGTGATCATGCCTCCGCCCCGCTGAGGACTCTGAACGAGCACGGTCCGTTCTGCCATTCCCGCCACGATCCGGTTCCGCTGTGCAAAGCACCAGCGATCCACCCGAGATGCGACCGGATATTCTGAGATCCATGCCCCCTCGGCGAGCATTCCATTGGCCCACTTCCGATGCCCAACCGGATAGATTTTCTCCAAGCCATGACCGAGGCATGCAATCACTGATCCTCCCGCATCCAAAGCACCGCGCATGGCAGCGATGTCAACTCCCATGGCCAAACCACTCACGACCGTACCTCCTGACTCGGCAATTTGAGCGCCCAAACGATGGGCCCAACGCGCGGCATAATCCGTGCATTTCCTTGTTCCAACAACCGCTATCATGGGTTTTTGCCAAGCAGAAATTTGGCCTTTTACATGCAAAATAGGCGGCGCGTCGACCAGCTGGCAAAGGTTCAGCGGATAGTTCGGGTCATCCATGCAAACCACTTGACCTCCAACAGACTTCGTTGCAGCCTCCATCCTCAGCCAGCGCTGGTCCAGTTCACTCAGCGGAAAAGGCAATAAATGCTTGTGCCGAAGCAACAAATCGTCCAGCTCAACCCCATCGCTCAACGCTTGCCTCACTTTCACCAAACCCCACCCCCTCAATTGCGTGACTCCCCACAATGCAGCCCTCCTCGTCATGGCAAATATTTCGAGCAAATGTGCCGTCAGGACGTGCAGGGCGTGTGCATGAATTCACCAGCGTCGTAAGCTAATTCACCACCGAGCGTGGAGGTTCTGCATACTTGTCGCATCTTGCAGTGATTGAAGAAAACTCGCATCATGAATCGATTGCTGCATTTCCTAGGGCTGGGCATGGCACTTATTGCGACAAACCTCGTTTCAGCCCAGAAGCTTACCGGAACCATTTCGTCTGCGGAGACAGGAGAATCCCTACCAGGTGCGCACATCCGTTGCAGCTGCGGGGATGCCCTTGCAACAACAGCGACGGATATCACGGGGACGTTCACTTTGTCCCTTCCGGGATCGCTCCCATGTGAATTGGAGGCTTCTTTCATCGGCCTGACTTCAGAAACCCTCACTGTTCAATCGCTCGAAGCTATTCAACTCGCGCTTCGTTCTGGCATCGAAGCCATTGGTGCTGTTGTGGTCAGCGCGGGCCGGTTTGAGCAAGCTGCTGAAAAAGTAACGGTTTCTTTGGATGTGCTGCCACCGCGCATCGTAGAATCAAGAGGCACGACTTCCCTCGAAACTGCACTGGAACAAAGCCCCGGCGTCAGTTTTGTTGATGGTGAGCCTCAAATTCGGAGCGGAAGTGGATTCAGCTACGGTGCGGGTTCTCGGGTCATGGTGCTCGTGGATGACTTGCCAATCCTATCGGGTGATGCAGGTAGGCCCACTTGGGGCTTTTTGCCCCTTGAAAACCTAGAGCAAATAGAAATCATCAAAGGAGCCTCATCGGTGCTCTATGGAAGCGCCGCGCTCAGCGGTGTGATTAACATTCGCACCCGTTACCCCGATGCGCGACCCATTACCCGAATCAGCCTGCAGCATGGTGCTTTTTCTGATCCTCGGACGACCCAAGCAAAAACTTGGGCCGGTTCTGCACAGCAATCCAACGTGCGGTTGCTCCACAGCCAACAAATCGGCACATGGGATTTGGTTTTGGGAGCCAATTTCCTAGCCGACCAAGGTCCATTGGCCCCCATCAACGACTCCACAGCAGCTTCCGGTTACCAACCCTTCAAAACGGATCGGTTTCAAAGCCAGCTTCGCGGCAGAATGAACGTTAACCTTCGCAAAAGGGACACGGGCATTGACGGGCTTCAATATGGCTTGAGGACCAACTGGCAACTGAGTGATGCCTTGGCTACGTTGATCTGGGCAAATGCTCCAGACTCGATCTACCATGCCGATGGAGGTTCTGCCACGCGCACCCTACAAACCGCAGGAACCGTCGATCCATTCGTCAGCTACTTGACTCCGTCTGGCATCAGGCACGACTTAAGAACACGTTGGCAACACTTGGTGAATGTCAATGACAACAACCAGAGCAACGCCTCGGATGTAATCTATTCTGAGTACCAAATTCACCTCAACGGCTCTCGTTGGGACCTCCCCGGATTTCACCTCACTGGGGGGTTGGTTTCCCAAAAGACCTGGAGCTCCGCGGAATTGTACAGTGGAGGAGCA
Source organism: Flavobacteriales bacterium (assembly GCA_036825655.1). Lineage (GTDB taxonomy): Bacteria > Bacteroidota > Bacteroidia > Flavobacteriales_D > Sanyastnellaceae > JALQTD01. Next base: position 15,450 of record DAISXU010000001.1, read on the forward strand.
ACCAACGGGGAAAATGAAGCGCTCAATGCATCCGTTTACATGCAGGCAGACATGGCAGTTGCAGAGCGTTGGAACCTGTCTACCGGTTTGCGGTATGAGCATTTCAATGTGAACGGCATGAGTTCCAACAAACCTGTTTTCAGGGCTGGAGCGAACTACCAAGCAGGAAAAGCAACCTACATCCGGGGAAGTTTTGGCCAGGGCTTTCGCTTCCCATCCATTGCAGAGTTGTACATACGAACAGGGCTGGGAGCCCTCCAAGTTTACCCCAATGAAGAGTTGATCCCAGAATCTTCTTGGTCAGCAGAATTGGCTGTGAAGCAGGGGGTGAAGTGGGGTGGACTGGTTGGGTTTTTGGACCTGGCCATTTTCGAACAACGTTACCGCGATTTCATTGAATTCACATTCGGTCAGTGGGGGTCCAATACCGATCCTTTGGTGGGATTAGGCTTTACCAGCAAGAACACTGGAGAGAGCCGGGTCAGTGGGGCTGAAGTGAGCTTCACCGGACGGCTCGAATGGGGAAAGACCACTTTTGATTTCATCGGTGGCTACACGTTTACCCGCCCCATGTCCATCAGCCCAAGCTACGACTACGGCCTCGACGCCGATACGGAAACCAGCTATTACTCGACGAGTTACGATACCATTCCCTACACCAACCTCAAAGGAGACACCCTTGGAATTCAACTGAAGTATCGATCGCCGCATTTGGTGAGGTTGGATGTTCAAGCTACACGTGGGAAGTGGAGTTTGGGGGTATCCGGGCGCTACCAATCTGCCTTGCAGAATTTTGATGATGCCTTTGTCGCCTTTGAACGCTATGGATTTGTGGACTGGGGATTGCAAAATTGGTTGCTGAATCACCCCACCCTGCCTTGGATTTGGGATGCAAGGGTTGGATATGATGCAGCCGAGAATCACACCTTATCCTTGGTTGTGAGTAACCTGGCAAATCAAGAGTATGCCATCCGACCTTTGGCCATTGAATCGCCTCGATTGATTAGCGTGCTGTATACCTTTACCGTCGAATGAAATTCGTCACCCTCGCGGTCATCCCTGCTCGCTTTGGATCCACTAGATTCCCAGGGAAACCCTTGGCGGATGTGCATGGAATCCCTATGGTTGTGCGTGTGATGCAACGCGCAGAGGCCTCAGGCGCCTTTCAGAAAGTCATCGTGGCCACAGACGACGCCCGGATTGCCGAGTTGGTAGAGTCGCATGGTGGAACGGCCGTAATGACTGCCGTGGATTGCCCCAATGGGACATTTCGTTGCCACGAAGCAACTTTGAACTGGGAAGCACAGGTTGGGGAATCCGTCGATGCCGTCGTCAATGTTCAAGGTGACGAGCCTTATGTGCATCCTGAGCAACTGAACGAGCTCGTTCGGCTCATCCAAAAACCCGGAGCGGCAGTGGCGACCTTGGCCAAAACAATGCGCGAAGACGCCTCTGGACTCCACGATCCCAATCGGGTCAAGGTTGTTTGCGATGCCAAAGGGCGGGCTCTGTATTTTTCGCGTTCTGCCATCCCCAATGGCTCTCAAGGTTGGAATAAACACATCGGGCTCTATGCCTTCACAAGAACAGCACTTGAGGCCATCATTGGTCTGCACCCAACACCGCTCGAAACCATAGAACGCCTTGAGCAATTGCGTTGGCTCGAGCACGGTTGGCGGATTGATGTGGGTTTGACCCCACATGAAACCCCAGCGATTGATACCCCTGAAGATTTAGAAAATTTGCCCCAATCATTTGATTCATGAATAGGAACCTTCTTGCCGCACTCAGTACCGCTATCTTTGCAGCCGCTTGCACGAATCCCCCGTCAACCTCCATGGAATCCAACCCTGAAAACACCTTGTCCCAGAAGGAATTTGGTTTACCCCCTGTCGCGAAAAAAGTGGCGCATGAAACAGCCATTCATGACCTGACGCTTCAGGACGATTACTTCTGGATGCGGCTCAGCGACGAACAAAAGGAAGCGACAGAACCGGACGCACAAACGCAAGATGTTTTGGACTACCTCATCGCCGAAAATGATTACCGGGCAGAGGTGATGAAGTCTACTGAAGCCTTGCAAGATTCGCTTTACGAAGAAATCGTGGGCCGGATCAAACAAGACGATGCCAGCGTACCCATCAAGGACAACCACTACTGGTACTACACCCGCTACGAAGAGGGCAAGGAATATGCCATTCATTGCCGCAAATTGGAAGACATGGAAGCGGAGGAGTCCATCATGCTCAATGTGAACGAAATGGCTGAAGGATTCGCCTACTATGATATGGGTGGAATCAACGTTAGCCCTGACAACCAATTGGTGGTTTTTGGAGTGGACACTGTAAGCCGCCGGGAGTACACCTTGTTCGTAAAGAACCTGGTTACGGGTGAATTGTTGGAAGACCAAATTCCCGCCACCACAGGAGGTGCGACCTGGGCAAATGACAACAAAACCCTCTTTTACACGAAAAAAGATGCTGTAACGCTTCGGTCTTACAGGATCTACAAGCACGTGCTTGGAACCCCTGCAGATCAAGATGAATTGGTTTACGAAGAAACCGATGAAACATTCAGCTGCGGAGTAGGTAAATCCAAGAGCAACGCATACTTGATGATTGTCAGTTCTTCGACGGTCAGCTCAGAATGGAGGTTCCTCGACGCCAACCAACCCTCTGGAGAATGGCAAATCATCCAGCCACGTGAGCGGGATTTGGAATATGGCGTAGAGCACTTCGGTGATCATTTCTACATCACCACCAACCGCAATGCGAAGAATTTCAAGTTGGTGAGAACCCCCGTGCATTCCACTGAATACGCACACTGGGAAGACGTGCTTCCTCATCGGGATGAGACGTTGTTGGAAGGCATTGAGCTTTTCCGGAATTACATCGTGATTGGAGAACGCACGGATGGCTTGACCCAACTGCGCGTGAAAAGTTGGGATGGGGCCAAAGATTTCTACATCGAATTCAATGACCCGGCCTACATGGCCTACGTTGGTGCCAACCCAGATTTCAACACTGAACAATTGCGTTATGGATACACCTCCATGACCACACCCAACTCAGTGTTCGAATTCAACATGGATTCGAAAGAGACTCAACTCTTGAAACAACAAGAAGTGTTGGGGGGCGAATTTGATTCCAACAATTACACGAGCGAACGGATGATGGTTCAAGTCAGGGACGGCGTTGAGGTTCCCGTGTCCATCGTGTACCGAAAGGGCGTTGAAAGAACCGGTGACAACCCGCTCCTTCTTTACGCCTATGGAAGCTACGGGTACAGCATTGACGCTGGCTTTTCAAGCACGCGTTTGAGCCTCTTGGATCGTGGATTCGTTTACGCCATCGCGCACATTCGAGGGGGGCAAGAGATGGGCCGTCAATGGTATGAAAATGGTAAGCTGTTCAACAAAATCAACACCTTCAATGACTTCATCGACTGTGGGCAAGCCATGGTTGATGCAGGATTCACCTCTCCTGAGCACCTTTACGCCATGGGCGGATCTGCTGGTGGTCTGTTGATGGGTGCCGTAATGAACATGGCGCCAGATTTGTTCAATGGGGTCATTGCAGCTGTGCCCTTTGTTGATGTCATCAACACCATGTTGGACGAGACCATCCCCCTGACTACGGGCGAATTTGATGAGTGGGGCAATCCTAAAAACAAGGACTACTTCGACTACATGATGCGGTACAGCCCATATGACAACGTCGAGGCCAAGGAGTATCCGCACACCCTCGTCACAACGGGATACTGGGACAGCCAAGTGCAATATTGGGAGCCCGCAAAATGGCTCGCCAAATTGCGTGAATTGAAAACAGATGACCACATCCTGATGATGCATTGCAACATGGAAACCGGCCACGGTGGAGCATCAGGACGTTTCCAGCGCTACAAGGAAGTTGCGATGGAGTACGCCTTCCTCTTCCAATTGGAAGGAATCACGGAATGAAGCGATACCGATTGCTGACGCGCGAGGAATTGGAAGCCGTCGAACCCGATGTCATCCAATTCCTTGCCGAGTCAGGAGTAACGGCATCGGATTGGAGTCAGTGGAAAGCGGAGAACGACCCGCGAGTTGAAGAAATGCTCCTGGCCTTCAGTGAAGGATTTTGGGATCGCGCCACAGCTAAAGTGGAGTTTCTTGAACGGCGCACAGCAGATGAAACTTGGGTTTTCGCTTTTGATGAAACGCATGCGGATTTGATCCGGTGCGCAATGGACCCGGACACCCAAGAAGTTTCGTGGTTTCGTGGCAAGAAGTCATTTGAGCCCGAAGCTCGCGGACGGGAGGTGTTTCTCTTGCTAGAACAGGGGGCTGAACCCATCGAAAAAGCCCGTTGGCTGGCCGTTCAGTCGGCCATGAACGGAGCCTCAGTTAACTGAACATCCAACCTGCTCGTCGCAACGCCTCTTCCAAGTCAAAACCCATTGCAGGGTGGTAATGAACGGCGTGGAGCCCCGCTCGTCTGGCCCCCTCTACGTGCTGGATGCTATCATCCACGAAGCCCGTGCGTTGCGGGTTCAACCCGTGAAGTTCACACAGCGCTTTAAACGAAGCTGGATGCGGCTTCCGGTAACCCAACTCATGGGAATAATGAATGGCCTCAAATCCATCCCTGAAAGGCCCTAGGATGCGGTCCTCCTCCATGCGGAGTTCGAATTCACTTGCGTGAATGGCGTTGGTGTTGCTGAACAAAAAAAGCCGGCACGCAGCACCCAAGGCTTGCACAGCCTCCACCCGGCCTGCAGGCATGCGCAACAGAATGCTATTCCACGCGGTGACCACCTCTTCCAGCTGGGTTCCCTTGCGGCAATGACCTCGAAGTGATTCCAAAAACACATCGGGTTCCATCCGTCCCACTTCCAATTCGTCAAACCAACTGTGCTGGTTCGATTTGTGGTAAAAAGACTCAAAATTCGAAAATCCCAGCGCTTGAAATGACCGCACGGGTGCATCGTAATCGATGGGGTAAAGCACCCCGCCAAAATCCAAAATCAGTGCTTCAAGGAAACGCTTTTGGCTCACAGGCGTTTCATCCAAACCTCATCATGGCCTTGGGCACGCACCTCACTCAAAACCAACCGCGCATCCCTTTCTTCAGTGAACAACCCCACTGTTACCAAGTGCAAGGTTCCGTGATAATGCACATCCGCCTGCAACCCCTGGGAAGTGAGGTTCGCCGCATGCCCTTCAGCATTGGCGATTTGAGAAAAAGCCCCGGCTACCAATGCAAAATCCGAACTGAACAAGTCCAGCGGCGTACTCAGGTCGTCTGCAACTTCCAATTCCTTCAGCTTCACCGGAATGCCGTCATCCGCTAAGCGGTTCGTTTCAAAATCAAATCGAATGGATTCCACTGCGTCCAAACCCGCCAGAGCCAATTCATAAGGCATGGGCTCCTCCAAAGTGGGCAAGTTCTCGGCATGCGCCTGAGGCACGTATTGGGAATGAATGGCCTTCGCCCCCCAGTTAGGTAGAAAACTCAGTGCCTCTGATTCAGATGAACCTGAAAACCACCACAGGCCACCTGCCATGAGCGGAATGGCAATGGCCGCCGCAATGCGTGGCCAACGTGTCGAAGTTGAGATGGGGAGAACAATGGGGTCCGATTGACGGCTCACCAAACGCAAGGGGATTGGCTGAAGGCCAAATCCGTCCAACAACCGCTCCAACTCGGGTTCAGATAAGAATTGAGTCGCACCATTGGTCCCTACGAAGAGGCGTCCAACCAAGCGAATGGATACGGTTTTCTCTGTGCGCAAACGGGACCGAAGGGACTCCGCTTCCAATTCAATCGCCTCCAACGCCTGAGCATATGGCATCGATTCTGCAATCGACACGGCATGGGCAAGTACGCCATCGTTGTGTAGCAGTCGCTCATTGAATTGAATCGCCCTTCTTGGAGGAATCAACTCACTCGCTGCTTCATCAAAACGAGCGGGCCTCTCACTGCAAACAAATCCTCCCAGCCCCGGAATAACCAGGCAATCGTGATCGAGGATCAATCGGTGGAGGTGGGCATCTATGAACGACATGACGTCACGAATGTACACCGCTCAGAAAGACTGCGCAAGCACAATTCGCATTCGCTCAGCGGATGAGTGTCACATGCCCTTGGGCCCAGCGTGGGCCATCCCTCATTTCGTACCGCAATCGCCACAAATAGACCCCATCCTGAACGAAAAACTCCCCATCTCCTTGCTGGAGATTCCCTTGCCAAACCTCTTTTGGGTCTTCACTTTTAAAAATCAAATCTCCCCAACGGTTGTAAATCTCCAACCGGTATCCCTGCGGATCCACTCCCTCGACCGCAAAGGCGTCGTTCACACCATCGTTGTTGGGGGTAAAAGCATTGGGAACGTATATGGGGTAAAAGACATCTACGTACGCACTGTCCCTTCCAATGCACCCTTGGTCGGATATGGTCGAAAGGACATACCATCCAGGTTCAGAAGACAATATGGTAGGCGCGTTGCATACAGAACAACTCAACAGTTCTGCTGGTGACCACCAAGCCGAATCGCCATCCGCCGTTCCGAAAAGCCGCGCTTCATCCAACCAATCCAATTCCCGATCTGGACCTGCATCCACATAAGGTGGCTGCCAAACCCCCACATTCAATGTGCTACTGGCGGTGCACCCAAAAGCATCCGTAACGAAGACGGTGAATGTGGTTGATTCAACTGGGAAAACGGTCGTGGCCTGCAAATTGGGCGTGCCACACAGTGCTGCCGGTTGCCAAGAATACACCGTCCCTTCAGAAGCCTCAAGCGTCATTGTCTCTCCCCTGCACATCCACCCACCTCCCTCGGCTGACACCTGTGGAGCAACAAATTCTACGGTCACAGAATCCACTCCAACGCCACAAATGTTGGCAATGCTCACCGCAAACGTCGTCGTTTGGGTTGGCTGAACGTATACCTCTTGGGCCAAGGGATTGCTCACCTCATCGGGCGGCCACCAAAGGTACGTATCGCCTTCACCAGCAGAAAGCCAGGTGCCTTGGCCTTGGCACAGGATGACATCCTCGTAAACTTCTCCTCCCGGGGCAGATTGAATCACTGTGACGTTGATGGAAGCCTCTCCTTCGCAGCCATTCTCATCCGACACCAGTGCTGTGTAGAGCGTTGTTTCTTCCGGAGATGCCGTTGTCGTTCCCGATGTGGGGGATCCAAGACCGCCTGTTGGAGACCAAACAACTTCCGATCCAGGTCCAAACCCGCTGACTGCCAAATCCACCACATCCCCGAGGCAAATGGTCGCTGCCAAGGGTTGTATTTCCAACTCCAGGACTCCAACAGTGACCGTTACGGAAGCGCTTTCTGTTCCGCAGGCATTGGTTTCCTCAACCGTATAGGTGGTGGTCTCAATTGGAGTTGCCGTGGGCGTTGGGCTGTTGGGGTCATCCAAGGTCGGATCTGCAATCCAAACCAAATCCACTCCTCCCCACGCCTGTAGGGTAACCGATTCCCCTTCGCAAATGGTACCCACTTCATCAATGGAGGGGTCAGGCAATTCAGCGACCACAACCGTGGCATAGGCTGTATCCGGCTCCAAACAACCCTCCGATCCCAAATCAGAACTTACTACGAGCATCACATCCCACTCTCCTGATTCGATGTACGTGTAATCTGGATTTTCTTGATCGCTGGAATTCAGATCGCCGAAAAACCACTCGTACGTGTTGCCGCCAATGCTTTGGTTAACGAAGGTGATTGGCTCCCCAGGACAAATCACATCCGGAGCCGTGATTTCAATGTCCGCCACCAGGGCCCCCAAATTGAATTTGAAGCCCCCCAAATTGCAATTGGTGCTCAAGTTCAATTCACTCCAAGACCCATCCGTGGTCGGAAAGTCATCTCCTCCTCCACAACCCGCGCATACCGCCTGGTAAACCGTTCCATTTTTATCAAACCGAGAAGTACCTCCGTCCACATGCTCATTTGAAAACGGTCCACCGAAAAAAGAGCCGTACGTCAAATCCGTCCCATCCGGCGACAACACACCCAACCAGAAATCACTGCCATCCGTTCCCAGTTGCTCCGCATCTGGGGTCGTCGGCATCATCGAAGTCGTAGAAGACCCCGCATACGGTGAGTTGTTGTTTGTGTCACCTCCCCAGCCACTGAGGTAGATTTCATCGCAATCGCTGACAAGGAATGCCGTCGGTACGATGTCAATGCCGATTTGAGCCAAACCGACCCGGGTCCTGAATTCAATGGAACTGAGGTCCTCAGACATGCGTTGAACAACGCTCGACCCATTGGGATTGGCGGAGTAGACCGTGCCGATGAGGGATAAATTGCCCGTCGTTTGGCCATAAACATAAGGTCTGTCGTCCGTATCCAACTGAACAAAATAACATTGATCGTAAGAGCTCGACCCAATGTAAGAAGAGGCAGCATGGTCCCATCCGCCAGAAGCGTTGGGCTCCAGCCGCACAACAAAACCATCGATGCCGCCTGCATTAGCTGGTTGGGCACCCCCGGCCGAATTCGGAAAATTCGTACTCCGGGTTCCCCCTGAAATGTAGGCTGCCGATTCGGTTGAATTGAACTGCATTCCGTAACCAGAGTCGTCATTGCTACCCCCTAAATAACTGGAAAATTCCAAGGCCGATAAATTCGCTGAAAGTCGAAAAACAACGGCATCCGACGCTCCGCCTAAAGCGCCATCAAAGGCGTTTTCCAAGGGAAAATCTCCACTGAGCGTTGTGCTAGTAACCCAGGGTCTGCCTGATTGATCGAGGACAATCTCCCCCCTGCAAACGTCTCCGTAATTGTAATTGAGTTCTGTCCCAATGTTGACCCCATCGTTCTCCGTCCCGCCCACAAAGGAGCCAGCTAACATCGATCCATTTGCCCCTGACAACTTCACGACATACAAGTCGCACCCGTTGTTATGTTGGCCATAAAAGGAAAACGCCGCCAAATTCAATGCAGGGCCACCATTGAAGGACTCGTCGTACGCTCCGGAAGTAACCGGGAAATTCGAAGAGCCCGTAGTTCCCATTACAAATACATTTCCATCCTCATCGGTTACAATGCTGTGGGGGTATTCCATCTCTGAACCGCCGATGTAGGTGCTCACGTCGGCATTGCTTCCGTCAGCCGAGAAATAAGTGATTCCAATGTCAAAAGTGCCGCCCGAGTAGGTGGTGCTTACAGAACCCGGAGTGGTGGGATACCCAGCGCCCAAAACTCCGCTTCCGCCAATCAATCGGCCATCGTTGTCATACCCCGCTGTGACACCCCAGCTGTCCGCTGTGCTCCCAACGTAGGTGGCAAAAACCAAATCGGGATCGATGATCAATTCGCGCTCAGGATCGTACACGCCCAATTCGAATTTTACTTCTGAACCGTCAACCCGAAAGGCACAAGCCACCTCCTCCACTCTGCTGCCGTTCATTTGGTAAGCAAAGGGCGCAGCTTCAACCACTTCACCCCAAGGCGAATCAGCCGGACCCAACAAGTGCTTCAAGGTGCCATCCGATTGCTGCATGGGACGCGTTCCATGATGCACCATTGAAATGGCGGCTGGATCAGCACCTGGGGAAACGTAAAATGAATACTTCAGACCGCGATTGCCCCTCAACTCGGCCTCAATCCCGGGCCAAATTTCGCGGCGGACACCACGAGCGGGCATCAAGTTTTCTCCCCAATGTTCAGGGTTGGAACCCCAATACATGTTCACCAAACGATCGGCCTGAACATCCAGCCATCGGGGCGAAACTGAAGGCACTGCATCCTTGAATTCGACCCGCCAAACGTGCTGGTTGAGCACGCCGTCCTCCGGAAATTCGTGCCGACTAACAGCATCGTAACCAGGCCCTCTAACGGCGGCCGTCCACCCGCTCTCCTCCCACCAGAGCCACCCTTGATCGAAAGCCACCCTTCCCGTAACGTGTTCTGGCCATTGCCCGCCGTTGGGGATGATCTCCAAGCCAGCATGACCATGGTCCGCACGGAAAATCCGTTGAGCCTGCGCCACCTGAAAAAAGGCCAGCGCACACAACACGGCCCACCAACTTGAATGATTCCGAAGGTTCATGCTTACAAGTAACGATATTCCCGAATGGGAAGTTGCTTTCAAGGCCTTTGGCTCTTCAAAAGAACCGAATTCAATCACATCAATTGATCCGTCAAAAGACGCATCTCAATGACCGGTGACATCTTCTCATGCAAGATGCGGTAAACGGCATCAGCAATCGGCAGGTGTGCCTGAAACCGTTTGTTCATTTGGTAAATGCCTTGTGCACCGTTGAATCCCTCAGCAACCATGTCCATCTCCATGATCGCTCCTTTGACGCTATAGCCCTTGCCAATCATCGTTCCCAACGTGCGGTTGCGGCTGTGAGGGCTGTAGGCTGTAACCAGCAAGTCCCCGAGGTATGGACTTCCTTTTACATCCCGGTCAAGGTGATGAACCGCTGACAGAAACAGTTTCATTTCTTGCGAAGCGTTCGATATCAGTACGCTAAGGAAGTTGTCGCCGTAGCCCAAACCATGGGCAATTCCCGCAGCAATGGCATAGACGTTTTTCAACACAGCAGCGACTTCTGCGCCAATGACATCATCGCTGACTTGGGTCCTGATGTACCGCGTTGTTAGCAATTTCGCCAAAGTAGCAGCGTGTTCCTTGTTGGGGCAGGCGATCGTCAAGTAGGAGAGTTTCTCCCGCGCCACTTCCTCTGCATGGCAAGGGCCCGCGATCATTCCGATGTCTTCGTACGGTGTGCCAAATTCCTTGTGCAGGTAACGCGCTGGGATGCTGTCGTATTCAACCACCATTCCTTTGATGGCTGAAAAGAGGACCTTTCCCTCCAGGCGAACCGGCTTGACCCGTTTGATGGTCGAATCCAAGTGAATGGATGGAATGGCAAAAATCAGGATGTCACACGCATCTATGACTTCCTGCATGTTCGTGGTAACCCGAACCTGGGAAGGGTTGAACACGATGCTCTGGATGTAGTGTGGATTTCGACCAAACATGGACAGGTAGTCCGCCGTTTCTTCGCGTCGAACCCACCAATGCAACTCGTCGATGTTCGTCAATAGCATCTTCGCAATCGCCGTTGCCCAGCTTCCGCTGCCTAAAAGACCAATTCGAGGTGAGTTTGCCATGGGGTGCGAAGGTAAGCAAAGCCAACTCTGCACTGATTAGGCCCCGCTGAAAGGCGCTCAACTCAGCATTGCAAACTACCTTTGCCGCCGATAATCGGTTCCATTCCCAGCCTCCCATTCCCATGAGCGACGATTTGTTGAAAAAGGTCATCAGCCACGCAAAAGAGTATGGCTTTGTATTTCCCTCCAGTGAAATTTATGATGGCCTCAGCGCAGCCTACGACTACGGTCAACTCGGCGCAGAACTCAAAAACAACATCAAGCATTACTGGTGGACAGCCATGGTGCGCATGAATGAGAACATCGTCGGATTGGACGCCTCCATTTTCATGCACCCCACCACGTGGAAAGCGTCCGGTCACGTCGACGCCTTCAACGACCCTTTGATTGACAACAAAGATTCGAAAAAGCGGTACCGAGCGGACGTCTTAATCGAGGATTACGTCGAAAAAATCGAAGCGAAAAACCGCAAGGACATCGATAAAGCTGCGAAGCGGTTTGGGGACGCATTCAACGAAGTCGAATTTCGATCGACCAATGGCCGCGTAATCGATCGGCAAAAGGAAATCGATCGCATCAACTCGGCTTTCAAAGACGCAATGAACGCCGAAGACTTAGCGGCGGTTAAAGCACTCATTGAAGAATTAGGAATCGCAGACCCCGATACGGGGAGCCGCAATTGGACCGATGTGAGGCAGTTCAATTTGATGTTCAAAACCGAGCTCGGAGCCGTGTCAGGTGACTCGGGGGTAATTTACCTCCGGCCGGAAACCGCCCAGGGGATCTTCGTGAATTTCTTGAACGTTCAGAAAAGTGGGAGGATGAAGCTGCCTTTTGGCATTGCCCAAATCGGGAAAGCCTTCCGCAATGAAATCATCGCGCGCCAGTTCATTTTCCGCATGCGGGAATTCGAGCAAATGGAAATGCAATTCTTCGTCAAGCCCGGAACCCAGGCAGCGTGGTACGAGCATTGGAAAGCCGAGCGTTTGAAATGGCACCAAGCCCTGGGGCTGGGAGAAGGCATGCACCGCTTCCATGACCACGTGAAGTTGGCCCACTATGCCGATGCTGCTTGCGACATCGAATTCAACTTCCCCATGGGATTCAAGGAGCTCGAGGGCATTCACTCGCGGACCGATTTTGACTTGCGCCAACACGAAGAGCACAGCGGTAGGAAGTTGCGTTACTTCGATCCGGAGACCCAGGAGAGCTTTGTGCCTTATGTAGTGGAAACGTCAATCGGCCTTGACCGCATGTTCCTCGCTACGCTCAGTGCCGCCTTCACCGAAGAAACATTGGAAGATGGGTCGAGCAGAACGGTCTTGCGCATTCCTGCGGCACTCGCACCGGTGAAAGCCGCGGTACTTCCCCTGATCAAAAAGGATGGACTGCCGGAGAAAGCCCGAGAGGTTTTGGCCTTGTTGCAATTGAACCACAACGTTCAGTACGACGAAAAAGACGCCATCGGCCGACGGTATCGCCGCCAGGACGCCATTGGAACGCCCTTGTGCATCACCATCGATCACGACACCTTGCAAGACCAAGCGGTGACCGTGCGCGATCGCGATGCCATGACCCAAGAACGGGTGGCAATTGCGGATTTGGCCGCCCATGTAGAACGTAAAGTTGGACTCGCAACCTTGTTTTCATAACCCCTCGCAATGCACCTCAACGAACTCGAACTCGAAGGCCGTCGCGCCCTCATCCGTGTGGACTTCAACGTGCCACTCAACGACGCGCAACAGGTAACAGACGACACCCGGATTAGAGCTGCTATCCCCACCATTCAGGCCGTATTGAAGGCCGGTGGATCGGTGGTTTTGATGTCGCATTTGGGTCGTCCCAAAGGCGCAACCCCTGAATTGAGCCTTCGGCACATCCTGCCCACCTTGGAAGCACAGTTGGGCTTGCCCGTTGCCTTTGCTCTCGATTGCATCGGCGATGCTGCACTCGACATCACCCAAGACTTGAAGCCAGGCCAAGTGGCCTTGTTGGAAAACCTGCGCTTCCATCCTGAAGAAAAGGCAGGGGACGAATTCTTCGCGGGACAACTCGCAGAAAACGGAGATGTCTACATCAATGACGCATTCGGAACTGCTCACCGCGCGCACGCTTCAACGGCTGTTATCGCCCGATTCTTCCCTGAGGACAAGGCTTTTGGTTTGCTGCTAGCGGGGGAGGTAGATGCCCTCAAGCGGGTATTGGAAGCGCCTGAAAAACCCCTGACTGCCATCATTGGGGGAGCGAAGGTCAGTTCCAAATTGGGCATCATCGAGCACCTCATCGGCCGAGTAGACCGGTTGATCATTGGCGGCGGAATGGCCTACACCTTTGTCCAGGCTCAAGGCGGAATGATCGGAGAGAGTTTGGTGGAGACCGAATTGCACGAGCAGGCCCTGAACATCTTGCAAGCCGCAACCGCAGCGGGAACAGAATTGCTCTTGCCTACGGATACCGTCGCGGCGAATCGCTTTGCAGAAGATGCCGAACAGCAAGTGGTGCCGACGAAATCCATCCCCGACGGCTGGATGGGTTTGGACATCGGTCCTGATACGCGTCAGGCTTTTTCTGAAGCCGTGCTCAGTTCGCGCACCGTGCTGTGGAATGGGCCAATGGGCGTTTTTGAAATGCCCCGTTTTGCCACAGGAACCCGGACTGTCGCTGAGTCATTGGCGCGAGTTACAGCCGAAGAGGAGGCATTCACATTGATCGGAGGAGGAGATTCTGTTGCCGCCATCAACCTCTTGGGTTTGGCCGACCAGGTCAGCTATGTCAGCACAGGAGGTGGAGCGATGCTGGAATCGCTGGAAGGAAAAATCCTTCCCGGAATCCAAGCCATCCTGGATTAAGCCCGGTCGATCACTTCGCTCATCACGAAGGAACTCTGTACCTGACCGATGTTGTCCATGGCAGCCAACCGCTGGGAAATGAACCGGTGGTAGGCATCCATGTTCGCGACTTGCACTTCGAGCAGGTAATCAAACCCGCCTGCAATGTGGAAGCACGACCTGACTTCCTTGAAATCTCCAATGCGGGCCTCAAATTCCTGAAGGTAGCGGGCGTCGTGTTGCTTCAACTGCACGTTGCAAAAGGCATGGATTTCCATCCCCAGCTTGCGGCGATCGATGCGAGCCCCGTAGTTGCGGATCACCCCCCCTTCCTCCAGTCGTTTCAACCGATTGAACACCGCTGATCGGCTCAAACCAGTTAACTCACTCAATCCCTGCATCGCCGCGCGTCCATCCTCGCGCAGGTGATCGATGATGCGGCGATCGTGTGCATCCAACGCAATTTGTTCTGTTGCCTTGTCATCCATGAAGAAAATTTAGGACAAAACGAACAAATATTATCCTTTTACAGAACAAATGTGTTTTTCAAACGCACAATGAAGACAGCTTGTTCCATATTGATGCCATGGAACACCTCTCAACGCGAGCAATGTTTGCTGGGTACGACCCAACAGAAGGAAAAGGAGCCGTCAAGCCTCCCATCTACCTCACATCGACCTTCGTATTTCCCGATGCGGCAACTGGGGCGCAGCACATGGAGTCGGCCTACGGTGTAGAGGGTGTGGAGGCTCCCGAAAGGCCAGGTTACATCTACAGCCGCCTTGCAAACCCAACAGTGGTGGCTGCGGAGCAGCGACTTGCGGCTTGGGATGGCGCGCCAGAGTCCGCATTCTTCGCCAGCGGAATGGCGGCCATCTCCACAACACTCCTCGCTTGGAGCGGAAAGAACCGCCCGGTTTGGTTCTGCCCCCCACTCTATGGGGGAACGGAGCACTTCCTGAGGGAAGTGCTTCCTGGCATGGGAGTTCGAGTGGTTGAACTCGAAGGGCTGAATGCCTTGGATGAAACGCTCGAACGCGAAGGAGAACGTCCCGGAATCTTGTACCTGGAGACCCCCGCCAATCCCACCATGCAAAACCACCGGATCTCGGCAGCAGCCGCTTGGGCTAAGCAGCACGCCACTCCAGAGCACCCCATAGTCACCGCTGTCGACAACACCTTCCTTGGCCCCCTGCTGCAGCGCCCATTGGAGCACGGAGCGGATTTGTTGGTCTACTCCGCTACAAAGTACATTGGGGGACACAGCGACTTGATCGCCGGGGCGGTAAGTGGAGCGGATTGGGCCGTGGGGCGTGTTCGCGAATTCCGGCATTTCTTGGGTGGAACCATCGATCCACACACAGCCTGGATGCTCACCCGATCCATGGAAACGCTGCACGTCCGCGTTGAAAAGCAACAAGACCACGCCCGCGAAGTGGCCTCCTACTTGCGCAACCACCCAGCAGTGGTGCAACTGCAAAGCGCCTGGCCCGAAGACCTCGATGAAGCATCCGCCAGCATCGCAGCGGAACAAACACTGGGGGGAGGCTCCATGCTCGCTATGGAACTGCGCGGGGGAAGGGAAGCAGCATTCGCCTTTCTGGACGCCTTGAAGCACTTCAAGTTGGCGGTTTCTTTGGGTTCAGTAGAAAGCCTGGCCGAGCATCCTGCAAGCATGACCCATGCAGGGGTTCCACCGGAGGTGAAGCGCGCCACGGGGATCACTGAGGGACTCATTCGCTTGAGCATTGGGCTCGAACATCCCAAGGACCTCATTCACGATTTGGAACAAGCCCTCGAAGCCGCAGAGAAGCACGCGATGGCGTAACTTCGGCGCATGCGCACCCTGCTCTTTTACTTGTGTTTCACCTGCTCCTCGGTCGCTTGGAGCCAAGGAACTTTCGTCTATCCTAATGATCAATTGAGGTGGAACGAAGCCATTGTGCACATCGACGGAGGCTTGGTGCGCGCTGGAAATGACTGGCGGGGCGAAGTGCTCTTCACGGTTCAAGGGGACCAAATCTTCGAAGGGTACTCAACGAGTTCCTTCGACCTGCTTTACACCGTCCGGGACGGCCAGCTCTGCAGGGGTGATTCCCATTTCAGCCAAGATGTGCTCTACACGTTTGCACCTCCCGGCATCTACATCGGTGACAGCACCTTCTTGCTCGATCAGGTTTACAATGTGCGGGACGAGCCTCTTCACCACGGAGAAGTCATGAGCGTGTACCGCGACGACAGCGGAAGTGTTTTCGATCGCGTGTGCTCCATTCAAGGGTCTGTCAGTCCCGCAGCGTGGTTTGCCCTGATGCTCGCGCAAAACTTACTTTGAGGCTCACTCCGGCTGAACCGCCGCCCAGCTGAGGTGGTCGGAGATGCTTTCCATCAAAACACTGAGCGAGCGGCCTTCTGCTGTCGCAGCCCATATTTGTTTGCTGCTCGTGCAGTCCACGAGTTTCACGCTGAAAAACGGCTGCCCACCCACGCAAGATTCACGAATGAGCACAACTCCTTCCGCGCCTGCAAGTTGGCCTGCCTCCACCACCGACTGCTCGTCGAACAAGCCATTCATGCCGCGTGCTGCCTCGCTTAAAACAGCTTCTAAACCGCGACGCTCGAGCACTTCGTAATGGCGCAACAAACGCACCGAAGCTTGCTCCTCCAAGGACAACACGTCACCTCCTCCACGGCATGGGGCCGCATCCAAAGCCACTACGAAAACCTCCCGCATTTGGGCAGGGGCATCGCGCAACGTGATCAAAATGCCCGGAATCTCCTTGGGTACATCCGTTAAGTCTTCCCTGCGAACAGGCGCATCTGACACCACTACCGATGCATTGTTCGTGGCATCCGGCGTCAAGGAATACCGTTCATGGGAGGGATACCCCAACGTCCAAGCCAATGGAAAAATGAAAAATCCTCCTGGAAAGATGGCGCCAATGTTGACGCTCTTGGTCTTGCGAACCAAGGTGTGCTTCGTGGCGTAACCCGGTGCCTCAATCTTCACGCCCAAACTGTAGCCGCTCACCTTGCGATCGGTATGAAAATACGGGGTCGTGCCCACTACCTTCCCGTCCAGCGTCAGAATCGCTCCCGGAGGATCCGATTGAATTAACACCGTACTTGCGCATGAAGCGAAAAGCATACACGCACAAAGGCCCACAACCCAGCGCATCCATCGAAGGGGCCGCATCACGAAATTACGCTGTTTCAACAGCGGTCACCGTGAAACTGAACTGCTCCATGATGGTGTTCGCTAACAACTTCTCGCAAGCCTCCTGCACCTTGGTCTCAGCGGTGGATTGATCCGGAGCTTCGATGTTCAAAGTGATGTGCTTTCCAATGCGGACACCGCCAATTTCTGGAAGTCCCACGTGTTGCATGTTGTTCGAAACCGCCTTGCCTTGCGGGTCAAGCAGTGCTGGAAGTGGCATGATGTCGATGGAAGCTTGAAAAATCATGGTGCGGTATTTTCGCTGGGGTTAGACCAAAACCGGGCTCCAAAGCGACTCCAAAGCCCGTACAAAAGTAACACGGCCAAGACGGCCAACGGCCAAGCGCCCGTAAAAATAGTTACCACCAAAGCAACACCAACCGCCGCGCACGCGAACCTCTTCCGCGACCGATCATATGCTGCAGATTGGCCCCAAGATTTCAAATCCATCATGGGCCTTTCGGAAATCATCGCCCAAGGCACCAAGGTCGAACCCAAGAGCACCCCTGCCATGACCCACATCACCCCACCCAACCCATACAACCCAGGCCCTCCATATACCTCATAGTGCGCTGCGAGCATCCACACACCCCACCACCACAGCGCACCTGCCGGAGCAGGCATCCCCTCAAAACCCAGCCGCTTCACCTCCGCCCGCACATTGAATCTTGCCAACCGATACGCCGCTGCAGCCGCGACCAACAAAGGCAACCACTTCAGTGCCTCCGGCAGAGCGGGTGCCCAAGCATTCAAAATCGTAACCCCAATCACCGCGGGCACGACGCCGCTCGTAACAACATCCGCAAGGCTGTCCAGTTGCACCCCCATCGGGCCAGCAACCTTCAACTTGCGTGCGGCCCAACCATCGAATACGTCCATCGCCACGGCCACTGCCCAAATCCCCGCAATCCACCACATGCCCTCCCCCTCCAAGAAGATCCTCAACCCGGTTGCTCCATGGTCCATGTGCTTCACCTCCCGGATCCAAGGCGACCAAGGGGGACCATTCACCGCCCACCAAACGGCCACCACCCCCCCCAATAAATTCCCCATCGTCAGGAGATTAGGCACCCATGCGCGGTTTTTCATGCCGTAAATCTACATTTCACGCCAAGAATTGCAACCTACTCCTGTTGGTTTCCGTATATTTGCAAACCTCACTCAAAGGGTCCGATGGCCGAGTGGCTAGGCTCAGCTCTGCAAAAGCTGCTACAGCGGTTCGAATCCGCTTCGGACCTCCCTTTTTGAAAAACCCTGAGCACCCCGCTCAGGGTTTTTTTGTTCAAATAGCTGGGGATCCGGCGCGCTTGACGCGGAAAAAACCGAGGCCAACGAAGCAGTGAATTCCTTTTAACGCGATTTCAGAAATGCGTGCGAAGACCAAATGTGCGGCAGACTCAATGCGCTCAATGCAGCAAAGAAGGCCCCTACGCCGCGATGAAAGGACTGATCCCATGCCATGAAAAGAGCGATTGCCCCCGCCATGAAGGCAAACGCACCGATGGTAAATGGAGCACCCCGCCTCCAGAGCTTGCCATCGCTCCACCCCGTACCGTGCCGAAGATGTTGCCAGCCATTGAGGCTGTGATGAAAAACAAAATAGGAACCGAAGGCAAGAAGCAATGGCATGGTAGCGCTGAATCCCAATGTCACAATGGTCATCAACGCCAGCACATGGCGTTTCAAGCCGGACAGCAGCAATCCCATGAACCATAGGGACCAAATGACCACGTGAATGGCATCTGTGTTTTGGCCTACAACTTCCAAAACCTGAATCCGAACACCTAACGGCTCCAAAATCCGTAGCGTTTCATCCACATGTGTCCCCAAAATGAAGCCAAGCAATAAAATGCCCCAAGCCCAATTGACAGCAGGCGAGGCTTGACCACCCGACCACATCAAACCATCGGCTTGTCCAAAATGCCAGGCACTTGCCGCCAAAAAGAGCATCAAAGCTGAGGTTGGTGTCCACCACCACAAGCCCAAAACAGCGATCATGATGCCGAGGTAACGCGCGTAGAACCTCAGCGGGCTTTCCCCACCAACCTCCATCTCTGTAACCGCATCCAAAGCTCCATGCGGAATGCCCACCGCCATCAACCCCATCAACATGATTCCATTCATGGCCCATTCTGAGGTTTGGGGAAGAAAGCAAGCATTCACCATGTGGTAGAGGAGAACCACGGAAAACCAAGCGGCCGTTGAAATCCACGGTGTCCGCTTTGCGAATTGAATGCGCTTCCACCAAGCCTTCAAGAATGGCCCCTTCGGCAGTTGAGCAAACATGCTGACTTCTCCCCACAGGGAAGTCGATTCATCCAAAAACTCCAAGATGAATCGGGCGGGTTTCACCTTAAAGAGCCTCTGAAAAATGGGCTTACCTAAAGCGGGACGATCGCGCAGAATCAACAGCAACAGGTGGTCGTAAAAAGCGAACCTTGGATTCCCCGGTGGTGGTGCAGAAGGGCTCAACGGCGTGCGTCCTTCCAATTGGTCACAGATTCGATGAGCATGCACCAACATGGACTTGAAGGCATAGCCTGTACTGGGTTTTACGCATCCAGCCCGGGTTCCTATGGGGGTCCATTGCGGATGCTGCGGAAGGGAATGGTGGGCCATGGGCGCTTTGCACATGGGTATCCTTCCTGTTTCAGTTTCCACGATTTCAAAAGGACCCAGGCGATCGTGGATGTATTTCTGCAATACGGGTTGGGCTTCTTCCAGCGGCAGGCAGGCTTCCCCAAACCGGGTCAACTCGACCAAACCAGTGCGGGGCCCTTCAGGCAGAACGTACATAAATTGAACTTCCCCACCTTGCCCTTGGTCCACATGAAAATCCATCATGTGAAACGCCTTTTCGTCCCATTCGTGATCCTCGGAGGTCAATTGAACCCTATACCCCACAAACGACTGAATCAGAAGGACATCTGCCTGCGTTTCAGGCGCGAATTGAGGTGGGCGGCTGTCAAAGACCTGGCGGGCGCAAATGGTTTGTCCATTGGAAAGGCCTAAGTCAAAAAATCCTGACGCATTGGTTTCACTTGGAGCCGGTTCAGCCAGCTCCACAGGATAAAAATGGCCTTGAACTTGATTGACTATTTCGCGGGTGGCCAAGTACAAATCAAGGGAACGAATGCGGTGGTATTTCTTCGGTAGAATGGACTCTGCATGGCCGTCATCGATGATGACCGACTCCCAAGAATTAGAAATGAGGTGGTCAAAAATCTGCATGACCTCATCGGATTCAGCAGCCCAAAAACAATAGGTTTTATCATCCGATGTTTTCGACTGAGGCTCCAAGATGGCAATGGACTTGCCTTCAAGCAAACCCCTTTGATGCAGTTGATGCAATAAAATTCCTGTGCCTGCCCCCATTCCGACAAAAGCCCAGTCGAACTCAGGCTTCATATCATTTTCTAGGACAATTGGAGGCATAGGGATAATACGGGGATGTCAAGACCGCATGAAAATTAAACGAACAAGGCGTTGAACCTCAAAGTTGAGGCCGTCATCCGCCTCATAAGGTAAGGGGGGTGTTTTGGTTTTTACGTTTGAAGCCAAAAAAGTGCCATGAAATAACTCCAACATGCTGGATCAGCCTTCTTTTCGTGAGCCATTAAACCTTCCCCGAGTTGGATGGTCTTATCTTCGAACAGCCCTTAACTAATCCGGTTTGATGCGAAAAATTGTTGCCATTGTTGCCTTGATTTTACTCCCTGTTGGCCTGGATGCACAAACAGAAGGAAACAACGTTTTCGGACCCGATCAGGTGCTGCAGGTCCATGTGGATTTCTACGCCTCCGATTTTTGGAATCAACTCAATGAAGAGTACAACGGTGACCAGAACTACATCCCAGCATCGATCACAATTGTAAGCGAAAATGGCACCTCGGTGTTGGACTCGGTAGGAATTCGGCTCAAGGGGAATTCCAGCATGGGACACCCGGGCAACAAGAAGTCATTCAAGGTCGATTTCAACAGGTACATTCCGTCTCAAGCTTATGACCTGTTGAAGAAACTCAATTTCAACAACGGCTTCAAAGACCCCACTTTTGTTCGGGAGAAGTTGTTTTTCGACGTTTGTGAGTCCGCTGGCATTTTGGCCCCGCGAGCCACTTTCGCTGAAGTGAGTTTCAATGGAACTCCCTGGGGGTTTTACACCGTGGTAGAACAAATCGATGACCAGTTTCTTGACAGGAGCATCGGAGATGATGACGGTTCCTTGTTCAAAGCGGGCTCCAATTTTGGGGTCGGGGATGATGAGGCGAGTTTGATGTACCTCGGCTTGGATTCTGTGCTGTATGAAAACGCCTATGAGTTGAAGATGAATGGGGTGAATGATTGGGGAGAACTGATTGAATTTTTGGAGTTCATCAACACTACTTCCGATGATGCCTTCGAAAATGACCTGGGAAATCACCTCGATTTATTGCCCTACCTCCGATCAGCCGCACTGGATAACCTCTTCGCCAACCTTGACAGCTACAGCCTTTCTGCGCGGAACTACTACCTCTACCGCAACACCACCTTGAACCGGTGGCAGTGGATCAAATGGGATGCGAATGAAGCATTTGGTAGTTACTCCATGGGGGTACCTGGCCCCATGACAGAATTGAACTTGGCATTTGATGGTGGAAATTTTGATCGCCCACTTCTGGAACGCATCATGGCCAGTGAGGCGCTCCGCAGCGCTTATTATGCCGAACTATGCGACCTGCGAGCGAATCACTTCAATACCGAAGAACTTGCTCCACGTTTATCGGCCTTGAAAGCACTCATTCAAGAATCTGTGTACAGCGACGCAAACAAGATGTACTCAAACGCAGACTTCGATGCCAACTTCAACTCCAACCTATCCTCTGGGGGCGGGCCGGGAGGTCAACTTTATGGACTGACCTCCTTCATCGAGCTCCGTTCTGAATACGTGGACGATGAGCTGGATTGCGCAACACTCGGTCTCGTCGAACTGGAAAACCCGAGGGCGCTCCAGGTGTTCCCAAATCCAAGCTCCAACCACGTAACCCTTGCTTGGAATTCCGCTGCATCAAGCGGCGAGTTGCGGGTTTTTGACTCCATGGGAAGGGTTGTAGGCCATTGGCCCCAATTCCGAAATGGCATGATGTTCCATCACCAGCTCCCTCCGGGTTATTACCTGATTCAAGTGCGGCTCGATTCTGGCATCCATCAAGAGAGGTTGCAAGTGATTCGGTAGCCTCTATTTTCTCGAATCGTGAGTAGTTTTGAATTCACTCACTGACAAAACCCCAGAATGCCAAGGGCACACCGCGACCACCTGACTCCCGAATTTGATGCTGCCTTGGATGCGCTCAGAAAAGATGTCATCGCTCGGGTGGGAGTCGAGATGACTTCAGTGAGAGACTGCAAACTGTTGCAAGCCCAAATGAGTGCGCATGACGAGCGATTTCAACTGGGCCTGACCACCTTGAGGCGGTTTTTCTTGTTGATCCCATCGAATAACAAGTTTTCCCATTCCACCCTCAACGCACTCGCCCGTTTTGTGCGGAGAAATGGCTTCGCTTACTACACGGAGTTGTCGGCTATTCGAATGGTGAGCATCAACAAAGTGAATTGGGAAGTATTCATGGTTCCCCGGTTGAAAGTAGCAGCATCGCCGTCGCTAGAATCCATGATCTCTGAAATCGAACACACCACATTCACTCAGATTGGTGGATACTACATGCACCAATTGCTGGGGTGCTTGATTCCTGCCTACGAACGAGGTCTTACCGCCGCGGAAATCGACTTGATTCTCCAAAACCCCCGGGCACGCAGGTTGATCATGGAGGCCACACCGCCTCTGAGTTGGCTGCATGGCTTTGGGAAAACCATGTTCGAGCGATTTCTCGAAGGTGCCCAACGCGAAGAAGAACGGGTGTATGCCATTGGGGTTTTGGCCATGGGAGCTTTGTTTTGTGGCGAATTGACGGAGTCCCGAATCCTAGTTGAAGGCCTCGAAATCAAAACGATTAGCCGGGTTCACACTCTACCGTCTACTCGGGTGATGGGCATGCAGTGGCTATTTGCTGCCTTGATGGAAGACGAAGTAGAAATGAGGCGTCACTGGGAAAACCTGAAGGAGGGGTATGCCATGAGAGCGCACTGGGCGGCCGACTTTTTACCTGATTGGGAGATTCACTTTGCGAGCATGGCTGCACAAATTTTGATCATTTCTGGTAAGACAAGCCCCCTGAAACACCACTTGGCCTACATTGATTCTTTGCAAAATCGCGTGGACCTGCGAATGGAGTCTGGATCCGAGTTGGCACTGCTCTCCATCTATGCAGCCTGGATGCTCCATCGAATTGGCAAAAGTGCAGAAGCCGCGGCCATCTTCTTGGAATTAAGCCCCAAAGCCTACTTCCCTTTCGACGAAGCGAGCGCGGGAATGATGTACCATGTGTTAGGTGAACGGCTGGACCCATCGCACCACCTGAAGCATCGAGAGGCCTCAGACCGTTTGGTTCAAAAATCCAACTACACGTGGTTGCTTGAGCAACTTCGCAGTTTGCTGTAAAACCGCCGTTTCGCCCTCTTCACAAAAGGAACGATGCGGATAACTCCCCGCCGCCATCGGTCCAAGTTCCCGGGTCATTTTAGCGTAAATTGCCCGATGATGAGACGTTTGATTTTTGCTTTGTGCTGCCTTGGAATGGCCGTTGTCAGTTGGTCCCAAGAGGACGTTGATGCGCCCTATCAGATGGTCGAGAAGATGCCTGTTTGGCATTCCTGCGACCCCGAACTTGCTGGCGATGAGGCCATGAACTGCACCTCTTCCTCCATCGCTTCCTTTGTTGTAGATCGAGTGAATTACTCCCGAAAACTGCGAAAACAACACGTCCAAGGAACGGTGATTGTTCAGTTTGTGATCGAAAAAGATGGAAGCGTGATCGACGTCAATGTGGTGCGCAGTGTGCACCCGCAGTTGGACGAGCAAGTGGTCGATGCCGTGCTCGAATTGCCGAATTTCATTCCCGGCCAGCAACGCGGAAAGGCCGTTCGCGTGCAGTTTGCACTGCCCGTGAAATTCAGCCTTTAAACCCTGCAATTGACTCGAGGCGAAGGACTTTTGTAAGATGCGTTGATTTTTTTTGCATCTTTGCATCGCTCACAGGTTGAGCAGGCGCGCTCTGCCGAGACCGGCGCGCGAACACGAGTGACGTTGTGATGGATACCGGCTCGGTGCGTTTTCCCTGCGCGGATTTGCAGGGCCTTATGAATTTCTAATCAATGCTTTTTGATGATTTGGGACTCAACACACACGTGTTGGACGCCCTCAAACCGCTCGGTTACACCGAGCCCACGCCCATTCAGGGCGAGACCATTCCGTTGATCCTTTCAGGACGTGATGTCCTGGGGGTGGCTCAAACAGGAACAGGAAAAACAGCAGCCTTCGCGTTGCCCATTGTGAATCAGCTTGCAGAACGAGTTGAGCAAGGAGATAAACGCCGCATTCGCGGCTTGATTCTAACCCCTACGCGGGAGTTAGCCACTCAGATTTACGAGAACATCCGCGACTACAGCGTGGGTTCCCCGTTGCGTTCTGTGGTGATTTTCGGAGGGGTTTCCCAGCACAAACAGGTGGATCAGCTCCGAAGGGGTGTTGACATTGTCGTAGCCACGCCCGGGCGGTTATTGGATTTGGTGAATCAAGGATTCATCCACCTCAACCACCTCTCTCACCTTGTTTTGGATGAGGCGGACACCATGCTCGACATGGGATTCATTCATGACATCCGAAAGATCATCAAGCTCTTGCCCGATGATCGGCAATCCTTGTTCTTCTCGGCCACCATGCCCGACAACATTGTGGAACTCGCTGATGCCATCCTCACAGACCCCGTTCGGGTAGAAGTGGCGAGGGTCAGTTCTGCCGCAGAAACAGTCGATCAGCAAGTTTACTTTGTAAACCAAAAAGAGAAGCGGGACTTGCTCGTGGACGTTCTGAAACGGCCGGAAGTCGAGACAGCTTTGGTATTCACACGGACCAAATATGGTGCCGACAAAGTGGTGCGTTACTTGAATCAAAAAGGCATCAAAGCTGAAGCCATTCACGGGAACAAAAGCCAACCACAGCGAGACCGAGCGATGAACGGATTCCGCCAAGGGAAAATCAATGTCCTCGTTGCAACAGACATTGCGGCCCGGGGGATTGATGTCGAGGCCTTGAGTCACGTCGTCAACTTCGAAATCCCCAACATCTCAGAAACCTATGTTCACCGAATTGGCAGAACAGGAAGGGCTGGGTTGAATGGAAATGCCATTTCCTTCTGCAACGAAGATGAAGAACGCGATTACCTGCGGGACATTCAGAAGTTGATTCAACGCGAATTGCCCACTGAACTTTACGGTGGCTACCCCATTGATTTGGGGGAAGTTGGAATGACCAAACCTCGTGGAGCAACCCTCTCGGAATCGCCAACCACAAGGAGAGCGAAGCACCCGCGAACCGCGACAGCAAAGAACCCAACAAGGTCAGCCCAAGGGTCGCCGAAGCAACGCTGATTCGGCCCAAGAAGGAGGTAAAAACAAGCGTCGAATGGGCGACCGCCCACAACGTCCCGGTCAAGGTGCCTCCACAGACAATCCTCGTTCACGTGGAGGAAATCGTCCTCAACAAGGCAAGCGCACTGGTGGGGGAGACGATGGAAACCGATCCAACAACAAGGAGCGCAGAGACGGCCGGCCTAACCGAGCCGAAAACACGGGAGGTAAGCGCCAGCAGAGCCAGCGTGGCGGCCAACGCGGTCCTCGGAACGAAAATCGACAGAACGAATCAGCGCCTCGCCAATTTGGTCGGAGCACTGAGTCGCCTAAGGAATCTTCCAAAAAAGACAAGTCCTTCTCATTCTCCGGTTTCTTCGGGTTTGGGAAACGTGAAGATTGATGAGTTGGTAACGTTTGCAAAGGGGAAGCGAAATTTCGTTTCCCCTTTGCACCTTTGCCATTCATGAATAACACCCGCGCGCTTCTCGTCGTCATTGCTGCATTGGCTTTGATTTGCGGCTACCTCGCTGTTCAAGTGGTAAACCAAACGGATGCCATTGAAACAATCGAAGAGTCCAATTCCAATCTGGAATTGGAAAAGGAGACCCTCCTGTTTGATCTAGAAAAAATGAGGTTCTCTTATGACACCCTCAAAACAGAGAATTCCATGATGATCTCTGAGATCGCTGATCAAAGGGCCCAGATCGATGAACTCATGTCGCGCGTCAAGAACAGCAACTGGTCCTTATCCAAGGCGCGCAAGGAGGCGGAAACGCTGCGCACCATCATGCAAGGCTATGTGGCTACAATCGACTCCCTCAACCAGCTGAACGTGGCGCTGATTCGAGAAAACGAGCAAATGCGGGGCCAGGTCGAAAACGTAGAGAAGCGCAACCGAGACTTGCGCGAACGGCAGGACAACATGGAGGAAATCATATCCACAGGACAAGTGCTTCAGGCAGCGGAAATCCAAGCCGTTGGCCTGCGCATCCTAGGCAGTGGAAAACAGCGTGAAACCACACGGGCCTCAAGAACAGACATGATTCGGTTGTGTTTCACCTTGCTTGAAAACCGCATTGCAGAACCAGGGAATAAAACCCTGCACTTGCAAGTTTTGTCCAGTGACGGAGCGGTCCTTCAGCCAGGAACCGGGATTGCCCCAAACACCCCGAGCGGGACTCCAGTCAGCGCAACGCGCATCATCGACTACGCCAAGGAACGACTGGATGCCTGCATCTTTTTTACACCGCCGGCCCAGTTAATGGAAGGTGTGTACCTGTTGCGCTTGCTCGAAGGAGACCAAATCATCGGCGAAGCGGACATTGAACTTAACTGATTCACCCAAATCGGTACCCCAAGGCAAAGGCACGTTCACTGAATCCAATGGACTGACGTGCGCCAGAATCGTTACCAGCTCCTTGCAACCGAATCCAAGGAAGGTGCACACCGCCTGATTGAGCGGTCACTTGAAAAAACAGCTTAGGACCAGCGTTGAAACGCGCACCCACTAAGGCGCTAGCTCCATACCCCGAGATGTGCTGACCGTTTTTCGTGCGTTCGTTGGCCCACCTAAAATCGGTGCTGCACACAACAAGCCCGGCGCTGAGGGTGGCAAGGGACTCGATGGAACTTCCAGGAAAACGTTCTGTTTGCCAAAGCGTCGCCGTCCTTTCCAGCCCCACTCGCACGAAATTCATGCCATCGCTGTGTTCGTAATTGAATCCTTTGCCCCACCAAATTGGATCTCCATTCAATTCCATTGCCTCACCAGCGGGTAAGTCCGTGTAGGAATTGGCCTCCAAGTTTGTCAGCGCAAGGTCCCCCGCGGCTGCCTGGCCTGTCACTGTCAACCATTGATCCGTGAGTTTGTACTTCATGTGATCCCAGCCGATGCTCAGCGCTGTTTGATCCAAAATCTTTCGAGCAACCCTCACGTTGAACTGGGGAATGGTGAACAGGCTGGGATTGAGGTAAACTTTCGCTTGAAAACGCTCCGGCATATCTGAGGCAGCGGCTTGTTCAAAGACCAAATCAAACGCACCATGTGGTCCTTCACCCCACACGTGAAGATCGGATTTCAAGTAACTCGACCTGTTGTATCCCCAGGATAAATACCAATTGGGGGCCTCTTGGGCTTGCGCCGAACTCATCATGCCACAAACGACCCAAAACACCCGACTACACATTTTCCTCCTGCGTCCATGCAACATGGGCGCAAGTTACAAGGGATGCTGCTTCATTCGCACCATGAAACAAGGGAAGGAAGTGCCCCCCTCCAGCAAGCCGGGAGAGTTGGGGAAATGGGGGGAAGCGCTGGCGGCTCGGTACTTGGTGGCAGGCGGATACCAGGTCATCGAACGGAATTGGCGTGCAGGAAGGGCGGAAGTCGATTTAATAGCGGCTCATCGGCACGAAATGGTATTCATTGAAGTGAAATTGCGCGCTTTCAATGGGCCCACCTCTGGGCTGGATGCAGTCACTCCAGCGAAGCAGAAACGACTGATTCAAGCGGCTCACAGGTTTTTATGTACGCGCGTTCGCACCAGGTCTCCAGCGAGGTTTGATGTGATCTGCATCCGACACGGGCCCACGGGTTGGAGATTGGACCATTGGGTCGATGCTTTTCTGCCCCTTCCGTCCGCTCGAACTTGGCCGTCTCCTAAGTTAAAACCCATGCGCTAACGGCTATCTTTGCTGACAAATGAAGCAACCCACATCATCAGGAGGACGAGGCCGTGGAGGCGGTAAACCATCTGGAAAAGGAAGGTCCACCGTGAAAACTACCCGTACCGGTAAACCACGTCCGAAGCCGGCACGTGGTCGCAGTGCGGCAAGCAGCAAGCCCACCGTTCCCAACACCAACGGGCCCATCCGCTTGAATCGGTATTTGGCCTTGTCAGGGGTTTGTACCCGAAGAGAAGCGGACGTGCTGATTGAATCCGGTGCTGTGCAAGTGAATGGTGAAGTGGTCGTTGCAATGGGCCATAAAGTGAGCAAAAGTGACGTGGTCAATGTTGGGGGAAACCGCATCAAACCAGAAACCAAGCGCTATGTGATCCTCAACAAACCGAAGGGCTTTAGCGCGACTTCTGAAGACCCCCGAGGCCGCAGGACTGTCATGGACCTCATCCGGAAAACCTACCGGGAAGGGGTCTTTCCGGTGGGAAAAATGGAGCGGGAAGCAACGGGGTTGTTGTTGCTCACCAATGACACGACCGTTGCGGACCGCTTGGGCCATCCCCGCCATGGAGTGCGGCAAATTTTTCAACTCTCTCTAGCAGAACGAGTCAACGGAACGCACCTCGAAAAGATGCTGGAAGGCTTCGTGTTGGATGAGGGATTTGTTAAGGTGAAAGAAGTCTCCGTTCTCGATGAAGACCGAAAACAAATCGGCCTGGAAATCAACTCCAATCGCAGCCGCATTGCGCGCCGCATTTTTGAGCATTTTGGCTACCGGGTAACGAAAGTCGACCGGGTGGTTTTAGGGCACCTCACAAAAAAAGACCTCCCGCGCGGACACTTCCGGGAGCTCACAGAATCTGAGTTAAACGTATTATGGATGTCGCTGTAAATTCTTCCGGTCTATCCAACGCATTGGTCATCATTCCAACCTACAACGAACGAGAGAATATCGTTCGCATGTTGGAGGTTGTCATGGCGCTTGACCCGGCGTTTGATGTATTGATTGTGGACGATGGTTCACCTGATGGGACAGCGCAACTGGCCAAAGAGGTACAAAACCAATTCGAAGGCCGAATTCACTTGTTGGAACGAAGTGGCAAGCTCGGGCTCGGCACGGCCTACATTGCTGGTTTCCGGTGGGCGCTCGAACAGGATTACAGCTACATTTTCGAAATGGACTGTGATTTCTCCCACAACCCCAACGATTTGATTCGATTGAAATCTGCTTGTGAAGGAGGGGCGGGAGTTGCAGTGGGATCCCGCTATGTAAAAGGCGGAAAGGTGGACAACTGGCCCTGGGGGAGGGTGTTGATGAGTTATTTCGCTTCGATTTACGTCAACTCCATTCTTTGGTTGGGTGTACACGACAGCACAGCTGGATACAAATGTTACCGGCGAGAAGTGCTCGCTAAAATCGATTTGAATCGAATCCGCTTCATTGGATATGCCTTTCAAATTGAAATGAAATACAATGCGCGACAGCTGGGGTTCAAGATCGTTGAAGTACCCATCACTTTCATTGATCGGCAATTTGGTACCAGCAAAATGAGCATGGGGATATTCAAAGAGGCTTTTTTAGGCGTCTTGCAAATGCGGTTTCGACGAGTCCAACCATCACCCAACAATCCATCTTAATGCGGACCCTATTTAAGCAAGCTCTGGTAGTGAATGAGGGCGCAGTAAAGGAGGCAGATGTCCTGGTCAATGGTGCGGTGATCGAAGCAGTGGGCTCGGACCTGAGCAAACAAAGTGAAAGAGCCCAAGTCATTTCTGCGAAAGGGAAGTGGCTGCTGCCTGGAGCCATCGACGATCAGGTGCATTTTCGGGAACCAGGCCTGACTCACAAAGCAGAAATATCTACCGAGTCGGCGGCGGCAGCGGCTGGAGGGATTACATCCTTCATGGAAATGCCTAACACGGTACCCCAGGCTCTGACCCAACAATTACTTTCAGACAAATACGAACGGGCTGCTGAAGCGAGTGCCGTCAACTACAGCTTCTTCATGGGAGCATCGAATGAGAACATGGAAGAGGTGTTGAAGACCGACCCTCAACGCGTCTGTGGTGTTAAGGTTTTCATGGGATCTTCAACGGGGAACATGCTCGTAGATAGCCGAAAGGTGTTGGAGGGGATTTTCAAAGAAAGTCCGACGTTAGTCGCGACCCATTGCGAGGACGAAGCCACCATTCGTGCAAATTTAGCTTGGGCCCAAAAGCAATTTGGGGAGAACGTGCCGATGTCCCAACACCCCATCATTCGGAGCGAAGAAGCTTGCTATAAAAGCTCATCCCTCGCTGCTGAACTCGCCGCAAAGCACAACACCCAGTTGCACATATTGCACATATCCACTGCCAAGGAATTGTCCTTGTTTCGGAATGACTTGCCTTTAGAAGAAAAACGAATCACTGCGGAAGCCTGCGTCCACCACCTGTGGTTTACGGATGCCGATTACGAGCAGAAAGGATCGTTCATCAAGTGGAATCCAGCGGTGAAGCAGGCCGCTGATCGGGAGGCCCTTCGCGCGGCGTTGCTGGACAACACAATCGATGTTGTTGCCACTGACCATGCTCCGCATACACTCGAAGAAAAAAATCAAGGATACTTCAAGGCTCCGTCTGGCGGACCGTTGGTGCAACACGCCCTGCTCGCTATGTTGGAAATGGTACGCGAAGGTTGGATTGGTGTTGAGCGCGTAGTGGAACTCATGGCACATCGCCCTTCGAGGCTGTTTCGCATCCCCAACCGAGGATACATACGGCCGGGGTATGCGGCTGATTTGGTTTTAGTCGATCCGCAAGCACAAACCCAAGTGACGCGTGCGGGGCTGCTTTATAAATGCGGATGGTCACCGTTTGAAGGGACCCAATTCAACAGCAAAATCGAGGGAACATGGGTCAATGGAGTCCATGTTTGGGATGGGCAGCGAATCCTCACCCACGACGGTGCACATGCCGGCGAACGATTGGCCTTCAACCGATGAAACCCTGGCTTCAGGTATGGGGAATTGCGGTGATTTTAGGGTGCGGATCGCCAACTGAAGCACCGCCAACGGGTGTGCTGGATGAGCAAGCATTCGTGGACATCATGACGGAAATTCAGCTGCTCGAAGGCAGTTCCAAAAAGCGACTGCACCGCGAGGACGATGAGGAGGCCATTTACCGCGGTCAGTACCTGGCTATTTTCGAGGCCTATGGAATCAGCGAGGAAACATTCAGAATAAGCCACGCCTGGTGGTTTGATCACCCAGAAATGTTACCGGGTGTGTACGATCAAATCGTCGAACAGCTCAACGAATGGGAGCGGGAATGGGGCGCACTTGAACATCAAACTTCCCGGTCGAGGCAGTAATGAGATGTGGCGATGCGAACGGTTTCGTCCAATGGTGTGAATTGCCACCCCTCCTTTCCGGTCAATTGTAGCCACTTTTCTGCACTGTAGTGGTGGTTTTTGCGCGATGTGCGCAGGGCCTCTTTGGTGACAAAGGCCGGTTTCCCTGTGACCATCTCCCAGAAACGTGCCACCCTCCAAGCGATTTCTCCAACCCATTTTCTGACCGGCCATTGGGGGTGATTCACACCCAGGTGATCAGCCATCGAGCACAGCACTTCATGGTAACTCGCATGAAAACCACACAGCACAAATCGCTCCCCAAAACACGCCTCTTGGGTAACCCTCCAAGCTGCGCGGGCCACGTCTTGGGCAGCAACAAAACCGTTGCTTCCAGGTGGGTAAAATCTCAGGCTCTTGGCCACCTGGGTGAGCAGCGCGGCACTGCTTCGTGAATAATCCCCGGGTCCGATGACAATGACCGGATTCAGGGCCACTACCCGCAAACCCTCCTCTTGACCGCGCCACATCTCCAACTCCGCGAGGTATTTGCTTTTCGCATAGGCAGAAACGTCTGGGCCATCTTCGAAAACAGAATCTTCAGTCACTTCCGGCTCATCTGGTTTTCTACCCAAAGCAGCAACCGATGAAATGTAAATCAAGTCCTTAACGCCCACCGCAAGCATGGCGTTGACCACGTTGGCAGTGCCTTCTCGGTTGACTTCCATCATTTGGGCTTCATCACGCCGATTGAACGATACAACCGCAGCCGCATGGATCACACGTTCAGCCCCTGCAAAGGCCTCCTCTAGCGAAATGCCATCTGTGATGTCGCCCACGGCCCATTCGATCCGCTCAAAAGCATCCACATCATCGGGCATTGACCAACGCAAAAAATCCCTCAACCGCCTGCGGTCAGCTTGGGGCCTGGCCAGCAAGCGAACAGGTTCCCCAACTGACAGCCACTCCCGTACCAAATGCATGCCAATGGACCCCGTTCCTCCCGTAATCACGTTCATGCCACTAAGGTAATCCCGCATTAGCGAAGTATTTTGTGCCGCGTAACGCCATGAAGAAAACCGAGCACATCCAAGGCATCCTCAATCGAATTCCGCTTCTTCCTGGCGTTTATCAGCATTTCGATGCCACGGGCCGGCTTCTCTATGTTGGCAAAGCGAAAGAGCTAAAAAAACGTGTGGCCAGCTATTTTACAAAACAGGCCTTTGATCATGGAAAAACCCGGCTTTTGGTTTCCAAAATTGCTGACATCAAATGGCTCGTAACCCCAACTGAAGCGGATGCCTTGCTGCTTGAAAACAGCCTGATCAAGGAGCACAAGCCCTTTTATAACATCCAATTGAAAGACGATAAAACGTACCCGTACATCGTCATCAAAAAAGAGCCATTCCCACGGGTTTTTGCTACACGCAATGTTCTGCGGGATGGAAGCGAATATTTTGGTCCTTACCCCAGTGCAAAATCCATGCATGTTGTGCTGGAGTTGTGCCGAAAATTGTATCCCATTCGCACCTGCGCATTGGCGTTGACTTCCACCAATGTGCATGAAGGGAAGTTCAGGGAGTGCTTGGAGTTTCACATTGGAAATTGCCTAGCTCCATGCGTGGGCAGGCAACCTGAAGACGATTATGAAACCAGCGTTTCGGCCATCCGGCACATCCTTCGCGGTGATTTGCGATCGGTCGAACAATTGCTCAAAGAGCGCATCGAGGTGGCCGCCTCTGCATTTGCATTTGAAGAGGCTGCAGGTTTGAAGAGCCGATTGGATTTGGTCCAGAAATTCCAAGCGAAAAACACAGTAGTTCACCCGTCCATTCACGATGTCGAGGTGTTTACATTGGTCAGCGACAGCCGATCGAGCTATGTTAACTTCCTGAAAATCAACAATGGCTCCATTGTTCAAGGCCAAACAACAGAAGTACGTAAACGACTAGATGAAACCGACGCGGAGGTGCTCGCTGCTGCGATTCCCCTGCTCCGAGATCGCTTCAATAGCCAATCCTCACTGGTCCTCACCCAACACGCGATTGAGCTTCCCGATGTCCAAATTCATGTGCCCCAAAGGGGAGATAAAAAGCGGCTCATTGAGCTCTCCGAGCGCAATGCCACTTACTTCATGCGGGATCGGCAAAAGCAGCTGGAACAAATAGACCCAGAGGCATCAACACAACGTTTGCTAGAAACTGCAGCCTCGGACTTAAGGCTCACCGAGTTGCCACGGCACATTGAGTGCTTCGATAACTCCAACATCCAAGGTGCAAGCCCCGCATCCGCCTGCGTGGTCTTTAAAAACGGCAAGCCTGCGAAGTCTGATTACCGAAAATTCAACATCAAAACTGTTGTAGGCCCTGATGATTTTGCCTCCATGCGGGAGGTGGTTTACCGCAGGTACCAGCGGCTGCAATCACAGGGTGAGCCCTTCCCTCAATTGATCATCATTGATGGGGGGAAAGGCCAACTTTCGCACGCCGTTGAAGCCCTCGAAGAGCTTGGGCTGATGGGGCAGATTGCCATCATTGGAATTGCGAAACGCCTCGAGGAAATCTTTTTCCCAGGAGATTCAGTGCCCTTGTACATCGACAAGCGATCAACCACACTCAAGCTGATTCAACACCTCCGAAATGAAGCGCACCGCTTTTCCCTTTCGCATCACCGAGACCGCAGAAGCAAGGAAGCCCTGAAGTCTGTTTTGGACGAAATACCCGG
Organism: Flavobacteriales bacterium; assembly: GCA_036825655.1. Taxonomy (GTDB): domain Bacteria; phylum Bacteroidota; class Bacteroidia; order Flavobacteriales_D; family Sanyastnellaceae; genus JALQTD01. The sequence goes on from DAISXU010000001.1 coordinate 49,864, forward strand.
CGTGGGGCCTGCAACGCGTCTGAAATTGCTCACGCATTTTGGCAGTGCAGATGCCGTTAAACGGGCGAGTGAAGCGGAATTGAAGCACGTCGTCAACGGAAAAACGGCCCAGGCCATCCGCGCCCACTTCAGAGAGCATTAAGGAAGAAAACGCGCTTTGGTCTTTGCGGTGGGAAGGAAACATGAACTTCCAAAAATGGACTTGCGACTTCTGCTGATCATTCCATAGAATGGATTCAGTAAAGCTGGCCAAATCAAGAGGAGAACCCCACTCATCAGCGGCTTCAAGTGCGGTGATAAGGCCCTGACCGCTTCCATTCGAACACGTGTTTTACCTGATTCTTGCAGCAGAACCACGGTAGCTAACGGTGGCGTGCGCAAACCCTCAGGAAGGTGGGCACCAGAAGTTGTTCCTTGCAGCGGCGCAAAACGAAGCGGAGAATCATCACGCAACCAACGCAGCACCCAAGCAACGGTATGGCTGCACAAACCGCAAGCCCCGTCATAAAACAAGACGGGTTCACTCAAGGCCATTGAAAGTGTGCCAGCCGCATACCAGCAGTCAATTGGCGGTATTCCGCATCGATGGAATCGACGATATCTGCAGCAGGCAGAATCCCATCAAGGAGTGCCGAAACCTGGCCGATTTCCAATTCACCATCCTCCAAATTTCCTTCGAACATGCCGCGCTTGGCTCGTCCCCTTCCAAGCAATTCCGCCAAATGTTCGACAGTGGCATGACCCGCCTCGGCAGACCAAACCTCTTCGGCGAATCGATTCCGCAACAAGCGCACGGGTGTCAAGGCTTTTAAGCTCAACCGCGTCGCTCCTTCTTGCGCAGCAATTACGGCCTCCTTGAATGCCAAATGTGCGGACGATTCTTGAGACGCAACAAAGCGTGAACCAATCTGAACGGCTTCTGCACCCAAAGCGAAGGCCGCCAAAGTGGTGCGTCCATCGTGAATTCCACCTGCCGCAATGACTGGAATTGAACACGCACCCGAAACAGCTGGAACCAAGCACAAAGTGGTGGTTTCCTCGCGGCCATTGTGGCCCCCGGCCTCAAACCCCTCAGCAACGACTGCATCCACACCCGCAGCTTCTGCTTTCAGTGCAAATTTCACAGATGACACTACATGGGCAACTCGAATGCCCTTCGATTGCAGGCGGGTCGTCCAAGTGGATGGATTTCCCGCGCTGGTAAAAACAACTGGGACTCCAAGTTCTTCAATGGTGGCCATGTGTTCCTCGATGGAGGGGTAAATCAGCGGAACATTCACGGCAAATGGCCGATCCGTAGCCTGTTGGCATCGCTGGATTTGGTCTCGCAACACCTCCGGATACATGGAGCCTGCGCCCAAAATTCCCAAACCTCCCGCATTCGAAACAGCGCTGGCCAATTCCCACCCAGAGCACCAAATCATGCCGGCTTGGATGATCGGTCGATCGATGCCAAACAGTTCACAAATTCGATTCATGGGGAGAAGATACGGCGGTTCAATTCGAGCAATTGAGGGTGACGAACGACATCCTCAAAATAGCGCATGGCCTGAGTTGACCGGGATCCCCAGGTCGCATCATCCAAAGCAATCGCCCTAGCAAGCCCCTCCACCCACGTCGCCTCGTCCAAAGGCCAATCCCAACCAATTCCAAGGGATTCCAACCCCTTCCAGGGCGTGCAATCGGACAACAAGACAAGGCACCCGTGCGCCCAACCCTCCACAATGGCATGCCCAAAATTCTCATGATGGGTAGGCATTAGCACATAATGAGCTTGCGCCAAGGCCTCTGAAACACCCCGGGGTGGCAGGGCGCCCAGGTGACGTACGCTCAAGCCAGCTGGTTCTCCAGAATAATTGAGCAAGCCCTCCGTGTATTTTAAATCCTCAGCCGATCCGATGATTTGAACTTCCACTCGCGGAGGATTGGGGATTGAAACCAAAGCTTTGCCCAAAGCCTTCAAACCAAATTCAATGTTCTTTATAGGGTGAACACGGCCCAGCACAACCAACTTCCAAGCTCCTTCTCCCCGGGCAATCCGTTGCGTTGGGTCTGACATAGGGCGGGAGGGAATGTTCTGTGCAACAGAAACACTGGCCCCCTTGAACTGCTGGATGATTTCCGCTTCTTCCATGCGGGTAGAAGCATGCCATTGAACATCCTTGTACCAGCCCATCAACCTGGCTGCCATCAAAAACACGCGCTTTTTGATGGGTTTAATCGCTAAGGCACCAGCACCCAGCATGCCTCGCGGGGCCACAACTACCTTGACTTTCGGGAACTTTCGGGACACATGCAGCGCGTCCAAAGAAAAAAACCGCGCGAACATGCTGTTCAGGTAAAGGAAATCAGGCTGAATGGACGTCGCCAGCAATTCACGCCAAAAATCAGTTTGCCAACGGTCGCGAGAAACATACATCAATTGCCCCCATGGCATCCGAACCCAACAATTCAATTCAACGCCTTCAATGGGAATGGACTCCCCCAAGTCGTAAGCTCCAGCAACCACAAAGACTTCGTGCGTTTCCCCCAACAGCTCTGCGAGGTTGGACACACTGCGGATGGGCCCTCCCGCTTGATAGGCAGGCGGAAACCACTCTGCCACCAACAACACGCGGGTTCGGCGTTCAACTGATCCCATGGCGATTCATCCAATTTCCTAACGTGACCAACATCCAAACCCGGGTGCAATTCACGCGCTTATCGCCTCGTAAAAATGCCGCCCAGAGACCATCCAATTCCCTTTCATTCAAGCACTCGAGGCGATGCAACGCATTCAAGCCTTGCTCGCACAAAGGCTTCAATGGGCCACGCATCCAGGTCTCCCAAGGCAAAACGAACCCCATTTTCTGACGGTTTATGACCCCATCCGGCAACAGCGCCCCCAGCGCATCCGTCAACAATTTCTTAGGGGATGACGGTTCTTTCCATGAATCGGGAATCGACAATGCAGTCGCAACCAACCGGTGATCCAAAAAAGGAACACGGACCTCCAAGGCATGCGCCATGGACATCTGGTCGGTGTCCCTCAGTAGCGTGTGGCCGAGGTAAGTTCCAAGCTCTGCGACACTGACTTTGCTATAAAATGGCAAATCAAACCCCTTGGTGCCTGGTGCAATCTCCTCAGACAACCACCCATGGACTCGATTGCCTTGGATTTTTGTGCTTCCCTTCAATATGCGCCTCAAGTCATCTTCCAAAAACAACTGGCGAGAAAGCGGGTAAGTATGCTCCAAATCAAAGTAATCCCCCGCCAAAATAGCCGCTTGTTTTCTCGCGCTTACTGTGCCCTTTAATCCCGCATAAACCCCACCTACAAGGCTGCGCAATCCGACGGGCCATGAACCCAACCAACGCTTGTCCATCAACTGACGAGAGCGCTGAAAGACCGGGTAACCAGCAAACAGTTCATCCCCTCCCAAACCTGACAAAGCCACAGTTATTCCAGCTGCCTTCGTCGCTTCGCTCACCACAAATGTGTTGGGTCCATCCCCACTTGGATGATCCATCGCCTCCAGGGCAGCAGGCACTTGATCCAAAAAATGATCCGATGTCAACCGAATCTCATGATGATCCGTTCCGAAACGCTTGGCAACCAGGCGAGACCACGGGCTTTCATCGAATTCACCTTCATTGAACGTGACACTGAACGTCGATATGGGGCGTTCACTCACCTCTTGCATCAATCCTACCACTGCGCTCGAGTCAATTCCGCCGGACAAAAAGGCACCGAGCGGGACATCCGATCTCATCCGGAGCTGCACAGCATTCGTTAGCTGTTCTCGAACCACGCTCACAGCTTGTTCACGGTTCTCCCAAGGCGCGACCTGTGCCACTTCATCTCCCACACTCCACCACCGCTTTTGGCGCACGTCAGCATCTTGAAAACACAGCCAATGACCTGCCGGAAGCAGTTGAACGCCTTCAATTAGCGTATCCGGCGCATGCACCGTTCCGTAGCGAAGAAAATCAACGATCGCAATCCGATTGAGTTTCTTTTCAACAGCACCACTCGCCAAAATCGCACGGATTTCGCTCGCGAAAACAACGCCATCGTCTACCTGGGCCCAATAAATTGGCTTGATGCCCATTCGATCGCGGGCAATGAACAATTCTTCCTGTTCAGCATTCCACCAAGCAAAAGCAAACATCCCGTTGAGGCGATGAAGTGCATCCATGCCCCATGTTTTCAAGGCTGACATCAACACTTCTGTGTCCGAATCCGTCTTAAAGTGCTCGCCCAATTGCTCAAGCTCTGAGGCCAGTTCTTTGAAATTGTAAATTTCCCCATTGAATACCAAGGCATCTCCGTTCTCGGCGAGCCAAGGTTGGTGGCCCGCAGGCGTAGGGTCCAAGATGCTCAGGCGGCGGTGGGCTAACGCCACTCCATTGGTCTCGGTCCAAATGCCTTCGTCATCCGGACCACGGTGCTCCTGCACCTGGTTCATCCGAGCGCAAGCTTGAGCTGCCCTTTCCTTATCCCAACCATGGACCCCTGCAATCCCGCACATTTTAGCCCTCCTTAAATGCTTGCCAACCTTGTGCCTTGAGCTCTACCTCCACTCCGTTTTTTGCAATCAACTGACGCTCGGTGGGGTCTTCCGTCATGTAACCAATGATGCTGAACATAGGATGATTCCGAATTTGCTCAGCATCTTCTTGCTTGATTGTGAAGAGCATTTCATAATCCTCGCCTCCATTGAGCATGCACATGGTTGGATCTAAATTGAAGGTCCTAGCCGCCTCATACGCCTCGGGGTGAATGGGGATTTTATCTTCAAAAAGCTTCACGCCCACCTCGCTTTCTGTACACAGGTGAAATATTTCTGATGACAAGCCATCTGAAACATCAATCATTGCTGTTGGTTTCAATTCTAACTGAACCAACTCGCGAACAACGTCCAACCGGGCTTCAGGTTTCAACTGTCGCTCAAGTACGTAATCAAATCCAGAGAGGTCCGGCTGAGCACCAGGCGCCTCCTTGAAGACGTGCTTCTCGCGTTCCAGCACCTGCAACCCCATGTAGGCCCCACCTAATTCTCCTGAAACAACCAAAAGATCCCCGGCTGATGCCCCGTTCCTCCTCACAATGCGCTCATTTTCCACCAACCCCAAAACCGTCACAGAAATAACCAACCCCGATAAACTGCTCGTGGTGTCACCCCCTACCAAATCCACGTTGTACAACTCACAAGCCTTGCGCATCCCAGCGTAGAGCTCTTCCACGGCCTCCAAGGAAAATCGATTGGAAAGCGCCAAGCTAACCGTCACCTGCGTCGGCGTACCATTCATGGCACAAATGTCGCTGAGGTTGACGATGATGGCCTTATAACCCAGGTGTTTCAGTGGCGTGTAGGACAAATCGAAATGAACCCCCTCGCATAACATGTCCGTACTGATCAGGACGCGCTTTGCTCCTGCATCAACAACGGCTGCGTCGTCTCCCACACCTAAAAGTGTCGACGGTTGTTGGGTTACCAAATCAGCTGTCAAATGCCGAATGAGGCCAAACTCACCCAGCGAACCAATCTCTGTTCGTTCCATGGCCCAAAGGTACTCCGTTCATCGGAGCATTCGGCCGAACTCAGTTGTCCTCCGGGGCAGCATCAGCCACCAATTCAATTTTCCCTTTAAAATGAAGATTGAGGCCTGCAAATGGGTGATTGAAGTCCACCACGACACTGTTGAGCAATACATCACAAACGATGCCCATGAGTTCATCTCCGTCTTCGGTTTCCATAGGAACCACCTCCCCAACTTCGAAAATGGATTCGTCCAGCTCCCCATCTACGATGAAAGCAGATTTAGGAACCTCCACAAAGGCTTCCTCATCTTCTTCGCCGTATGCCTCTCCCATGGTCAAGGAAAATTCAAATTCCTCACCTTGTTCCTTGCCCATCAAGGCTTGCTCAAAGGCTTCCAAAACCTCAACCTTTCCTACTGTGAATCCAAACGGGTCATCCTGAGGGCAAACCTCCAATTCTTCCCCTTGGGCATCATCTTCGCGCAAAACGTAGGTGACTTCGACGTACTTACCGTCGGCTATGAGCTGATCCTTCATGGCGCAAAAATAGGCGGAAAGCAGTCGCAAGGGACTAACTTAGTCGCATGCGAATCGACTTTTCTCACCCCTTCGTTTTCCTGGCGCTGATGGGCCTGGCATTCATCCCCCATGTCAGTGCTCAAGATTCCACGGCAATGCGCACCCCACGCGTGTTTTTTCCCCAGGGTTGCCACAATGGCCATCGCCCCATTCCAGCGGTCAATGAGCGATTTCTGAATTACGACATGACGGCGAGCATTGCGAGAAGTGATTCGTTTGATGTCCACAGTTACGAAGTGGATTTGGATGTGACAGAATACAATTTGCAGCAGATTGAAGCCCATGCCCGCATGGCTTTGACGGTGCTGAATGGCGAGGCCCAAAATCTCTGGTTTGACCTCATCGACTTGGCGGTCGACAGCGTGCACCTCGATGGAGCGCTGGTGGATTTTGAGCACGTTGATGGGCAGTTGCACGTCAATTCTACATGGGAAACCGGAGCCGAGCACGTCATCGATGTTTGGTACGGAGGGCATCCTTACCAAGATCCGTATTGGGGCGGCGTTTATTTCGTTGCAGACTACATCTACCACTTGGGCATTGGTTTGACTTCCATCCCTCCCAATTTTGGCAAGGTCTGGCACCCCTGCTTCGACAATTTTGTGGAGCGCGCAACGTACACCTGGAACATCACCAGCGCAGGCGGGAGGCGAGCGCATGGTCAAGGAACCTTCTTAGGAGAAACCACCCTCGGAGGAGACACCGTGCTGAGGAGTTTTGCTTTGGCCCATCCCATCACCACGCACCAAGCGGCTTTCTCTGTCGCCAACTACGTAGACAGCAATTACGTTCACCCTGGATTTTACGGAGACATTGACGTCAGGTTGACCGGCAAGCCCAACCACATCAACTCCATGGTCAATAAATTCCAAGATTTGGGGTATGCCATCGACGCATTGGAGCATTGGTGGGGACCCTATGCATGGGAGCGCGTCGGCTATGTGCTAACCACGGATGGGGCGCTTGAAATTCCTACCAACATCGCCTACCCCCAGTTCATGGTGGACGAGTCCATCGCAGCCAACGGCGATCTGTTCGCACACGAATTGGGACACCATTGGTGGGGAGACCTCGTGGCGCCCACGGTTCACAATCACATGTGGCTGAAAGAGGGGCCGGCAGAATACAGCAGTCACTTGTTTGTGGAGTGGAAAGATGGACCCGAGGCCTTTGTGGATTTGGTGAAGGACAACCAGCTCTACGTTCTGGAGCAGGCGCACATCCAAGACAATGGTTTCCATGCGCTTTCACCGATGCCTGATGAGGAAATTTACGGACGCCACACTTATTACAAGGGTGCCGCCATCATGCACAACCTGCGGGCCTATTTAGGAGATGAGCTGTTTCGAGAGGCCAGTCAAGGGGTCATCGCTTCGCATTACGATGCGCACATGGATGCAGACCTGTTTCGCACGACACTTGAGGGCCTGACGGGCATGGACTTGAATCCGTTCTTCGACGCATGGGTTTATCAGCCCGGCTTTTCCACTTGGGTGATTGACTCGATGGCTCCCGCGCCGTTGGGAGCGCCGTTGCCTGCAACCACCTTGCATTTGCAACAGAAGTTGAGGGCCTGCAACAATTTTCACACCGATGTCCCGCTCGATGTAACGGTTTGGGATGCGGAATGGAACCGGGTGGAAGGCCAAATCATGGTTTCGGGAGCCAATGCCAGCGCCATCGTTGAGCACACCGGAATTACCGAACCCGCCATGATTGCGCTGAACGCCAACGGACGGTTGAATCAAGGGAGAATGGACTACACCTTCCCCGTCACGGGCACGCAAGGATTGACGAATCTGCCGTGGGTTTCCATGCGGGTGGGGTGCGATGCCATGCCAGAGAATGACAGTGCGCTGGTGCGCATTGAACACCATTGGGCTGCGCCTGATGCAGGGCCCACTGCACCTTACGTGGACGAGTTGAGCGACACCCATTTCTGGATTGTCGATGGAATTTGGCCAGAGGATGCCGATGCGATGATCCTTGATGCACGCCTCCAATACTATGGGAACGATGCGGAGGACCTGGATTTCGATTTGTACGGCTCCAGCGAGGAACAGGCCTTTCTCGCTTGGCGGGCACACGCATCCGACCCTTGGGTCGAATACCCAGATTATGAATGGCAGGGGGGTTCGATGACCAATGGAAGCGGCATTTTCAAAATCCTCAAGCTGCGAAAAGGGCAATACGCTTTTGCAAAAGGTGATGTGTCATTGGAGGTTGCGCAGGCATGGACTGACGGTGCAGAGCTGAGTGCGTTCCCCAATCCAGCAACCCACCAGGTGGCAATCGAAATGCAGCCCGGAGACGATCGCGTTCACATTTACCGCTACAGCGGAGAGAAAGTGCTTCAGTGTTCTCCAAGGACAACAGCACTTGGGATCGATGTTTCCGAATGGGCGGCGGGAGCTTACCTCGTCGTCATTGAAGGAAGCACTGGAAGGCGAACTGGGCAGTTTTTGGTGGAGCGCTGATTCAGTGCGTTGCGCGCGATTCCACTGCGCCGCGGCCGGCGAGCCACGCCGTTTTTCCATCTTGGGTAAACCGAACCGTCAAAAACGTAGAATCGCTCTGGTGTGTCCACGTTGCACCGCCATCGAATGAGCGGTCCACACCTGGAATGCCTACAGCCCATAACTCTTGGCCATTCGTATTTGGAACGGCCTGAATACAAGAACGGTATCCCGGCCCCGACCCTGGGTGGTCTAAGCTCCAACTTTGGCCGCCATTGCGCGTTCGAATCCTGTTCGCTGCATTGTCCGACATCTGCTCCCAATTGCCCCCAATGGCTAGGCCTTCCTGTTCTGTCCACATGGTCAGGCTGAACATCCCGGTCATGGCTCCCCCTTGAAGGATAGGTGTTTCCACCACCTCCCAACTCACCCCGCGATCTGCGGTTTTGAGCACCCGTGAAGCGGACCCACCTGTGATGCACCACGCCGCGTTTCCAAGTGCCACCACGTTGGTATTGCTTGCTGCAAAAGCCGCTTCTCCAGGAAGGGCTGCGGGCAGATCATCGCAGCTGATCCGGCTCCATGTTCTGCCTCCGTCATGCGTTAGGGCCAAGCTGGCGCACGTGGAATCCAAAGCGCATGGATCCCCGAATGCAATTCCATCACGATCATCCCAAAAAGCCATGGCATCCCAAAACACGCCCTCACCTTCCTCTCGGTACACCACCTCCCAAGTCTGCCAGTCTTCGGAACGCATGAAAAAGGCGGGACTGCCCACGCTCAAAGCCAAGGCTGCACCGTTGACGATGGCCACAGAACGCACTTCCGGATGCTTGCCCTCCACCAAAAGGGTATCCACGTGCCAAGTGACACCTGCATCCGAAGTGTAGCCCCACTTGCCCCCGCTGCCGGCGAACAAGACGGTGTCTGTCCCCGCAACGGCCAGTGCACGGATGCTCGCCTCAGGCACATCCAATCGAACTGATTTGAAGGGCGGTGAAGCACATGAAATGACTAGAATTAATGCGCTGCAGGCAAGCTTCCAGTAATTCATTTTGAATGGGAAAGCGGAAGGGTGGTCAACGACTGAACGACCGACTCAATTTCACGCATGTACTCACGCTTGTCAAAATATGGGGCGTAGGAATAGCCCTCCACAGTGACCAACCTTCCCCTCACTGCATCGTATGTGGTTAGGCTGTAAAAAGGGCCGCCCATGTAGTCATTCTCTACGCGCCACAAGCCCCTCAATTCTGACGCAAACTCCCCCTTGAAGGCCACCTCTTCATATGTGGGGTGGTACCTGAGCTCAGTAGTCATGTACGAGCCAGGGGTTGGACCCTCGACGTGGCGACGCAGCACTGCATTGCGTTGCCGAATCCTCGCCTGCATTGAAAGGAGGGTGTCGCTCACGTAAGGCTCGAAATAAATAAAAATTCCCTGTTGCACATCGTGGTTATCCCCCCCCTTCATTCGAGTCATTTGGCGATCAATCCAAACAAAGTCTTCGGACTCTTGCGCCAGCTGGGCATCTTTAGGCAAAATGAGCATGACGCCATGCCGGTCGGCCAAGTCTCTGCTCAGGGCATCATTTGTCGACAAGGAAATCAACTGTCCAAACCGATTCACCTCCTCACGGTGGAAAACACTGAGCAAGTCAGCCCGTCTCTCATGAAACTCGAGGGCCAAATCGGATGTATTTTTTCCTTTCCCGGCTACAAATAGCTGGCCAGAAGCAAAGCGATCTCGGTAGATTTCAACGGAGGGGTCTTGGGTGTCGATTCGATCACCCAAATCAATGTCAATGATGTTGCGGTGAGGCTTCCAAAAGCGATCAAACTCGTCTCGTGGAAGAAAGACCAAGTCAAATTCCGGCTCATATTGAGGCAAAACCGCATAGGCACGGCCAAAAATGCTTCGAAGGGTATCCCCAAGTTCTCCCTCCCAGACATGCTTATCGGTGACGACAATGAGTTCACCAGAAGCGCCCACCTTTCCAGGCAAGGGCATTCTTGCTCCCTCCTGACTTCCACAAGCCATTAGGCCCATGAGGAGGACGATGAGGTAACTAAAGTGTGCTTGGATCTGCATGAATGTAAAGTTTTTGGCCTACCCGAATCATGGAACCTGTTATGCCGTTCCACTCCTTCAATTGCTGAACGCTCACCCCGTATCGATTCGCAATTGCACCGAGCACGTCACCACTTTTCACTCGGTAAACCACCGGTTCTGGAGCAAAGACAATTTCAGGCGTTTTCTCTGATTCAAAATTCAACATCCGTTGTTCAAAGGCAAGGAACGATGGAACCAACTCCAAGGGCAATCGCAAAGGCCAATGCTCCGGCGGACCTGGTAAAATGTTCTGTCGGTACATGGGGTTCAACCGCGCAATCGACGCCTCACTCAATGGAAGTTCCGATGCAATTTGATCAAAACGCATCACGGCGCGAACCTCGATGGTGTCCGTCTCAGACAAGCTAGGCAAGGGGTCTGTTGGAAAGATGTTGTGCTCCGCATGGAAATTCATCAAGTACGCGACAGCCATGAACGCGGGAACGTAACCGCGAGTTTCAGAGGGCAACCACCTTCTGATTTCCCAATAGGTCTGCTTTCCTCCACTGCGACGAATGGCCTTGTTTACATTTCCCGGACCCGCATTGTACGCCGCAAGAGCCAGGTACCAATCCCCATACATGCCATGCAGGCGGCTCAGGTATCGGCAAGCGGCGTCGGTGCTTCTCACTGGGTCCTTTCGCTCATCGATGTAGCTGTCCACCCTAAGTCCCATGAATTTTGCTGTGCCATACATGAATTGCCAAAGCCCCGTAGCACCCGCATGAGAGCGGGCAACAGGATTGAGCGCGCTCTCCACGATAGGCAGGTACTTGAGTTCCAACGGCAAATCGTACCGATCCAAAGCCTCCTCAAACAAGGGAAAGTAAAACTCCTTTCTGCCCAACATTTCGCCGAGGTGATTCCTTCTCCTCGAAGCATAAAAACCAATGCGGTCCTGAACCATTGGATTCCAAGAAAAATCCAGGGGTGTTTCCGCATCTAGAACTTTCATTCTATTCTGAATCATCTCCTGATTCAGAGCGGGAACGCCGTCAGAATCAAACCCGCGAATGTTCCAAATGGCCGTGTCAACAGTGACGCAGCTCATTTCACTGCACCAATCGAACCACACCTCATCCCAAATCATCCAAGAACTGTCCGGCACCCACTCTTCAGCAGCTGAAGTTCCCAAGGAATCCAAAAGAGGTGGATCAACACCAACCGAGTCCAGCGGGTGGACCAACGACTGCAGTGTCAGCGCACTCACGAACAGGGCCGAAGAATGCATTCAGTCTTCCTTGATTCGGTCGTTGTCCTCTTTGTTGGTGGCGTCCTTGAATTCCTTCACACCTCGCCCTAAGCCGCGCATGAGTTCAGGGATTTTCTTTCCACCAAACAACAAAAGAACAACCAGTAAAATCAGTACTATTTGATAGGGTCCGGGAGTCATGGCCTCAAAATTTCGTGCAAGTTCTGAAGAAATGTCGCTTCATCCATCAATATTAACGAATCATCGACATACACAGTGATTGTCCAAGAGCCTAACCCCCCCGATTGTAGCTGCTAGGATGGCAAAACCCAGGCCTTTCGACCCTTCATCCCAAGGAGAAAAAGCAGTGCTTTCCACCAAATCCAAATACGCCAACTCCACTCCCGCTAGAGCACTGATTTTCGCCCTTCCCCATGTTAGGCATTCATTCGGGTCTTGCCCTTGGCGAATTCGCTCCTCCATGTTAAATAAGGTTTGGGAAAGTCCTAAAGCCAAATTCCGAGCCTCCGGGGTCAAGCGAGCATTGCGAGAACTCAAAGCAAGGCCATCGACGTCTCGAATCAAAGGACAGCCTAAAATGTCAATGTCAGGGTGCCTTTCGCTCACCAGCCTTCGAACCACCGCTAACTGCTGCAGGTCTTTCTCACCAAAATACGCTCTATTTGGCCTCACTGCCTGAAAAAGCAAGTCCACCACCGCCACTACACCATCAAAATGCCCTGGGCGATCCGCCGCTTCCCACTTGCTTGTGAGGTCGCCATAATTCACCGGCTCAACAGCTGGCCTGTCGCGGTAAATTTCATCCACACTGGGCATGAAAACAGCATGGGCCCCTGCCGATAAAGCCACTTCGAGGTCCTCCTCTGGTGTTATGGGGTATTGATTGAAGTCTTGCTCCGCATTGAACTGGGTGGGGTTGACAAAAATGCTAACAATCACCCGCCCACACTCCTTGGCCGCTTCCTGAATAAGTGTGGCGTGGCCCGCATGCAATGCGCCCATGGTGGGAACAAAGCCAACCTCATGCCCATTTTCTTTCTGCATTCGGATCCACGCTCCGACATCTGAAACGGTCTTTAGTACAGAAAGGGAAATCGTCTGTTTTCCTTGATTCATCGAGGGTTTCGCTTGGATAATGCTGAAAAAATGCTTACTTTTGTTGTGGTCGGTCCTCAAGTCAAGAAGTATGAGCAAGTCAAGGATTTTGTATGTGTCGCAGCACGTGGTTCCATTCCTCCCCGCGACACAGATGAGTAGTGTAAGTAGAAACCTACCTCAGGGTGTCCACGAAAAGGGCAGAGAAATCCGAGTCTTTACTCCTCGTTTTGGCAAAATTAATGAACGTCGTCATCAATTGCACGAGGTGATTCGCCTCTCGGGCATGAATTTAAGTGTCGACGACACGGATCATCCCCTCATCATCAAAGTCGCATCCATTCCCACAGCGCGAATGCAAGTGTACTTCATCGACAACGAGAGCTATTTCAAGCGGAAGTTCGTTCTTCGTGACGGTGAAGGAAAGCTCTTCGCAGACAACGACGAACGTGCCATTTTCTTCGTGCGTGGCGTGTTGGAAACCGTGAAGAAACTCGGTTGGGCACCCGACATCATTCACTGCAGTGGTTGGATGGCCAACCTCATGCCGGCCTACCTTAAGGACGTTTACAAGGACGATCCGTATTTCGCCAACAGCAAGGTGGTTTGCAGCATCTACGATGAAGGTTTTGAAGGGGCTTTAAATAGCAGAATGGCTGAGAAAATCACGCAAGACGGGGTGAAATCTGACACAATTGCCGCCATTCAGGAGCCAACCTTTGATAACCTCAATGCGCTGGCCATTGAGCATGCCGACGGAATCATTGTTGGGTCTGAAAACCTTGATTCCCAGTCCCTTAACATGATTGAAGAGCGTGATGTGCCGACCATGAGGTACCACGGAGAGGAGGGGTATGTAGCGGACATAAACAATTTTTACGATACAATTCTCGAGGGAAAGACTGAGGCTGTCGCGGAATAACGGAACTTCGCGCCCCATGAGGAAGTTCTGCACACGCCTAACCTCGGCAGCCATGGCCGTATTGATTGGAGGATTGGCCATTCTCACAAGTTGCACGCGACCGGAGACGACCATTGGTCTGGATTTACAATCCCCTGGAGACTTGCTTACGGCGTATCAAACCGACACCTTCGAGGTGAGACTCACCACCCTAAGGGAGGATAGCCTCGAAACAGACAACCTGAGCACTGCCGTGCTTGGAAGGATGTGGCACCCCTTGAGCGGCTGGCATGAAGGAAGCTTCGTTAGTCAATTGAGGCTTTCTGCTCCCGATCAGGATTTCGGTTCAAACCCTGTCATCGACAGCATCTACCTCAGCCTCCACTATACCGGCGCTTTGTACGGAATGCCACAAAGCCAGCGAATCCGGGTACATCGATTAACAGAAGGAGTATTCCTCGATTCGACTTACCACTCCAATCGGGCCTGGCAAATAGACGAATTGAACCTGGCCGATGAATCGTTTCAACCTTTGATTTTGGATCCTGCAAGGGACATCATCTTGGCTGACGACACGATTGCGCCAGAAGTCCGAATTTACCTGGCTGACGAATTTGGTCAGGAACTGCTCAATGCAGACCCCAACATTTTTTCCTCCAACACCGAATGGCTCGAATATTTGCCTGGGTTAATGGTAGCCGCTGAAGGCGTGGGTCAGGGAGATGGAGCAGTGGGAATCGATTTGGCTAACGGGCTCAGCGGCATGGTCATGCACTACCACAACGACAACGACACCGCTCAATACACTTTCAACATCAATGCCTTGTGTGGGAGGGCGAATGTGTTTGAGCACGACTGGCTTGGCGACTTATCGGCATTCAATGACCCATCGCAAGGCGCCTTAGAACCCAACTCTTCCGTTCACATCTTTTCAGCCGCAGGCACCAAGGTGCTCGTAGAATTTCCTGATCTGCTTGAACTGCGAAATAACCCCGAACTGGCCATTCACAAAGCCGAGTTGTGGTTGCCGGTAAGCGATCGTTCATTGCAAGAATCTCCGAGGTATCCACTTCAAGACCAATTCTTCATCCTCACAGAAAACGAAGAGGGCAACCCCACCTCCACGCCTGATCAAAACTCAATCGGACTCAACATCAACGGCAATTACGACCGTGATACCCTGGCTTATCGCTTCAACCTCTCCCAAACCGTGCAGCAAATGCTCAATGGTACCATGGAAGGCTCCCCTTTGTACCTCGTTTCAAGTCGATCAGGCATTTCATTCCAGGGCGTTGAACTCAATGCCCCAGATTTGCATGCCGTTGATGGACCTCAAGCCTACCGCAACGCCCGCCTTGTTTTGACTTTCAGCCATTAACCTTACCTTTTCATCATGTGTGGAATAGTAGCGTACATAGGGGGTCAAGAGGCCTTTCCTATTTTGATCAAGGGCCTTCAGCGATTGGAATACCGCGGTTACGATAGTGCGGGAGTGGCCGTTGGATCGGCGGGCGAGCGAATGAGTGTAGCTAAAAAAAAGGGGCGAGTCTCGGACTTGTTGGATTCCATAGGTGAAACCAAAATCACTGGAAACATTGGAATTGGACATACGCGTTGGGCCACTCACGGCCCTCCCAATGACGTCAATGCCCACCCGCATTTAGGTGGAGGTGGAGATTTGGCACTCATCCACAATGGGATCATCGAAAATTACCACGCCTTAAAGGAGAGCCTTCGACAGCGCGGGCACGAATTCAAAAGCGACACTGACACAGAAGTGTTGGTTCATCTGATTGAAGAAATCAGAAAAACCACAGGCAAGTCACTGTTCGAAGCTGTGCGAATTGCACTCAACGAAGTTGACGGAGCCTATGCCATTGTGGTTATGGATGAATCGAACCCCAATGAATTGATCGCCGCACGAAAATCCAGTCCATTGGTCATTGGGGTCGGTGAGTCTGGGGATTATTACGTGGCCTCTGACGCGACACCCATTGTGGAGTACACGGCCAATGTAGTTTACTTGGAAGATGAGGAAATTGCCATCATTCACCGTGAATCTGGTCTGCACATCCGAACCATCCACAACAATGAGGTCACCCCGGAAATCATCGAGTTGGAAATGCAGTTGGAAGCCATCGAAAAAGGCGGCTTCGAGCACTTCATGCTCAAAGAAATTTTCGAACAACCTCGATCCATTCAGGACTCCATCCGAGGCCGATTGAATGTCCAACAAGGGACCATTCACCTTTCCGGGATTGACGATCATTGGGAGCGTTGGAGCCAAGCAGGAAGGCTCATCGTTGTTGCATGCGGTACGAGTTGGCACGCAGGCCTTGTGGCTGAATACCTGTTCGAAGAATTTGCGCGCATTCCCGTTGAAGTTGAATACGCATCAGAATTCAGGTACCGAAACCCCATCATTCGGCCTGACGATGTCGTGATTGCAATCAGTCAAAGTGGGGAGACCGCCGATACCCTAGCTGCCATTCAATTGGCCAAGCAACATGGCGCTCATGTTTTTGGGGTTTGCAACGTTGTCGGATCCAGCATCTCAAGGGAAACAGAGGCGGGCGCATACACGCATGCCGGACCGGAGATTGGCGTGGCTTCAACCAAAGCGTTCACAGCGCAAGTTGCGGTTTTGACCATGATGGCATTGCACATCGGCCAACGCAAAGGCACCATCGCCCCGAAACGATTCTATCGGCTGATCAACGAATTGGCGACAATCTCGGAAAAAGTAGCGTCCGTATTGGAGCAAGAGCCGTTGATCAAAAAAATCGCAGCAGACTTTCACCAGTCAAGCAATGCCCTCTATTTAGGGAGGGGCGTGAATTTCCCCGTCGCTCTTGAGGGAGCCTTGAAGCTCAAAGAAATCAGCTACATCCACGCGGAAGGCTATCCGGCCGCCGAAATGAAACATGGCCCCATCGCATTGATTGATGCGGAAATGCCCGTCGTATTCCTGGCTACAACGGACGACGTGTATGAAAAGGTGCTCTCCAACATACAAGAGGTGAAGGCCCGGGGAGGGCGGCTCATTGCCGTGGTGACAGAGGGAAACCGCGACTTGGTTCAAATGGCAGAATTCATCATATCCGTTCCTGCATGCGATGAGGCACTCGCACCACTGATCTCTGCCGTCCCATTGCAACTCCTGAGCTACCACATTGCAGTTATGCGGGAATGCAACGTAGATCAACCTAGAAATCTCGCTAAAAGCGTGACGGTGGAGTGACATTCTTGAAGCGCTCAACTTATTCACAATGAGCGTTTTGCCTGTTGAAAACATCTAAATCTCATTGGCGAGTAAACAAATTGCATGTTTTTTCCGTTTCTTGCGGGCGGAATTCTAGAAACCACAATACACAGTCATGAAGAAACTCATGTTCGCATTGGCGCTTACAGCGCTGGTTACTGCAGGAGCAACTGCGCAAAAGCAAATGGGCGATGAGCACAACATCGAGGTGAGCTTCTCACCCCTCAGCGATAGCCCCATTGATGCAACCATCATTAAGTACCGGAACTTCCTCGACGACAACCGAGCCTTCCGTTTGAGCTTCATGTTGAACACCACCACAGACACTTACGTGACGGCGCAGGAGGGTGACTTCTCTGAAGAAGATCCAGTAAGCCCACAATTGCACGATATCTACGGCAACACCTCCTTCGGAATTGCACCAGGATATGAAATGCACTTCGACGGAACAGATAACTTGTCTCCTTATTTCGCCATCGAGGGTTACTTCGTAATGGGAAAGAGCAGCTACGAGCAAGAGTTCTGGGGTGCGAACGACATCGACAACTTGGGACAACTTGAGAAGAACATCACTTGGTCTTACACTACTTCGCAAGGGTACAACGCAATTGGTTTGAACCTCTTGTTCGGTGCTGACTACTACTTCACCGACATGATGTACGTTGGGTTTGAAGCTGGTCTTGGATTCGGCTCAACCAACGTGACCAATTTCGAGTATGAAATCAGTGATTTGGTAGCCTACAACTTGAATGTTGGAGGCGCTCCAGACGACGACGCTCCCGTGTCAGTCGCAGGTTCTTACGACGAGTTTGATTTGTACGACGGTTACCTCTCCACAGGACAATTGGGTAACGTCTTCCAGGGGTCGCTCCGTTTGGGCTTCCTCTTCCAATAAGCCGAATTTTGAAGAAAAAGGGCGGTCCCGATGGGATCGCCCTTTTTTTATGCCCAAGCCGTCCGTGAACTTAGGTATATCTTCGTTTGCGAACACGAAACGAAGCACATGAATCCTTCAATTACCATTCCCGTACTGAGCATGATTTTGGGGGGATCCCTCCATGAAATCGACTTGTCCCAACCGCTCGATTTATCCTTGCCTTTGATCGCGGACCGGGAGGGTCCTTCTGCCTGGTACGTTGATCCACTTCGAATCGAACCTGTGAGGGGAAATGGTTGGGTGGGTGCCGTGGCAGAGGGGGGCAGCGTGAACTTTCGGGACATCGCATTCAACCCCCATGGACATGGCACGCACACCGAGTGTGTCGGACACATAACGGAAGTTGTCCATTCGGTAAATGAGGTTGTTTTTCCCGCTTTTATGGAAGCCCTAGTCATTACGGTGGCACCTCAAATTTTAGCCAATGGCGATGCCGTCATAGGGGCTGAAACCCTCAGAAATGCCGTCCCCATAACCGGCGCTGCAGCCGTTGTGATTCGCACCTTGCCCAACGATCCGCAGAAGCAAATCCGAAATTGGTCCCACACCAATCCGACTTACTTCGACCCAGAAGGGCTCGCCTACCTAGCCGACGTGGGGGTGGCGCATCTGTTGGTAGACCTGCCCTCCGTTGACCGTGAAGAAGACGGGGGGGCCCTTGCCGCCCACCGTGCCTTTTGGCAACTGGACAGCCTCAACGCTCCTCGCATGGAGGCTACCATCACCGAATTCATCTTCGTTTCTGATGAGGTCACAGACGGATGGTATGCCCTCAACCTTCAAACAGCGTCTTTTGTCAATGATGCGACGCCAAGTAGGCCGGTTTTATACCCGATAGCAAAATAAACTTCATCACTTACATTCGCTGCAAAAAACAACATCATGAAAGCCATACACCTCACAGCCATTGCGCTCCTTATTGGTGCGACCAGCTGCACCAACACCTACCGCAGCGCGAAGCTATCTGAGAGCGAGGTAACGCTTGACATTGCTCCCGTTCAAGTCGACATCGAAGTCGACACCACACAGACCCTTTCAGGTGTAACCAAGTCGACGGTCATCCTCGGTTTCATTCGCATTGGCGAAAACAAATACGCCCTCTACCCTCACATGCAATTCGAGCGTGGCCCTGGTCGTACTGAAAAGCAAATAGCGGTTTCTAAGGCCCTCGAGGGGACCGATTTTGACGTGTTGCTCAATCCCAAGTTCATCATCCAACAGCGCCGAGCGCCCTTTGTGGTCAGGACTACCTGCCAGGTTGTTGGATTTGGTGGAACGTTCATTTTCGAATGATGAAACACGTCACTCACATCACCTCCGCGCTCTTCGGTTTCGTCTTCATGGCCCATGTGGCGAACGCGCAAAAGCTGGATGAGGGTTTGTTCGAACAGGGATCGAGTTCTTCTTGGGACATGCGATCCAGCATCGAACAGCTCATGGCAGATTTGGACGCCAACAGGAACAGTCAAATGGGCTTCCAAGTAAGTTTTCAATTCTCTTGGATGGTGGCCCCTGAAGGCTTCGCATACGAGGACGGGCTCAACATTATCACAAGGACTTCACGCCTGCTTTACCCAGGTTGGAGCGAATCACAGGCCAACGATTTCTCCCAAACCATTTCCAACACAGGGCTTTGGAATCGCTTTGCTGATGAAAACCGGGCGGCTCGGCCGTGGAGTTTCCGATTCGCTTGGGTGGATGAAACCACCTTGCCCCTGAGCCTGTCCTTTGGTGTAGGTCAAATGGGTTTGGACTATTACATCGAGGCGCAAGATGTTGAAGGCTCTGCCATCGGCTTGAATGCCCATCAAGTTCGAGCCACCACATTCATCTCTGATTTCCACAGGCTAAAGGAAGAATTCGGAAATCCATGGTGGTTTCCGCAAGACCCAAGAACGCCTGATGCCCTGGCGGCTTGGTACCTTGAGGGGGGGTGGGAAAGCGCATTCATCCATTGGCTTCCTTATTCGTCCATTACCGCTTACCCATTGGGGTCGCTGATGCGGTTAGGAAAGACTTGAACGCTGAAAACACAGCCTTCGACGAGCCCAGGGTTACGATTTCGGATGCGGCAGAAGCACATTTTGGTCCCGTCGTCAGTGTTCAGGCTCAATACCACGGTCGATTCATGGAATGGGGCATCGAGCGGGTCATGCAAATTGCACCTTCTGGTTCCTGGCCCGAATACCTGATCGAAAACGGCGCTATACCCTTCCAAAGCCGCTCGCATACAGAAGTGTCCATTGGAATCCGTTTTTAACGCCTAAGGGCGCTTAAAATCAATAACAGCACGCAATTAGAATCAAAAAGCCCCGCGGTAAACCGCGGGGCTTTTCTTTTACCAGAAATCCAAATCAATTCACATCCCACCAAAGTGGTGTATTCAGTTCGTCTCCGCCATTGGCTGCAACTCCTGCAGTCCATGAGGCGTTATTGAGCGTCTGTTCGTCTAGGGGGTATTGCATGCGGTGAGGAATGCCGTCGCCCTGCAGAACACCGTCAACGGGCAATTGCAACACACCGAAATCCAGTCGGCGCCATTCAGCCCAACCTTCGTATCCCTGCATGTAAAGAGCAATCCACTTTTGACGGCCAATGGCTTCTTTCCAATCTGCACCAGCTGTCGCGTAGGCTACACCTTCTTGAGCAACGTAGTCAGCGATGGCCGCCTCGTCGTCAATGCCCCAGAAGTTCATGCTCAATGCGATGGCAGCATTGTAATGATCTTCCGCAGACAAGATGCTTGTCCAACCCCGAGCAGCAGCCTCAGCAGCTAAGAAGTGCGTCTGAGCCGCATCGAAGTAAATGCCTGGGAAGTCTCCAGCCAAGATGGACGCACTGCGCTGGCTTATGGCGTCGTCTGGGGTAAGTGCGGCATTCGCCTCGCTCAACCCATACTCTTCGCCTACGTAGTTGCCGTCTGCATTCGTGGCGTAAAACGCCATCATGCGCGGGTCGTTCAATGAATCCAACCAGTTTACCATCGTGTTCGAAGCAGCGAAATCATTCCGCGTCTTCGCATCTTCATTGATGGGGTTGTTGTTGGGTGCACCTGGTAAGTAGGCAAAAATCGCATTATCCCCGTTGCCTACAATCAAAGATCCACTGCCCAACGCTTCCTCAGCTGCGGCTTGAGCTGTTTGAGCATTGACATCAGACATGCGCATGGCAACACGTAACTTCAGGGAGTTTGCAAATTTCGTCCACATGTCCATGTCTCCTCCGTAGAGTTGGTCACCCTGTGGGCCTGCACCGCCATCCATGCCCGACAACGCTTCATCGATCATCGTCAACAAATTTGCATAGACCTCAGATTGAGAGTCGTAGCCAGGGCTTGTGTTGTCTACACCTTGCAGTGCTTGGCTCATTGGAATGGCACCAAAGGCATCCGTTAGGTGTTGGTAAACCCATGCTTGCAACAGTTTGGCTACTGCAATTTGGTTTCCGTTGGAACCAAAACCACCCACATCCTCAGGAGAGTCCGTATTGAGGTCAATGATTCGCTGTAAATCCGCTAATGGCCCAGCATAGTAGTTGATCCATGCACCATTGGCTGTTTCAACACGGAACTGGTAACGGCTCTCATTGGAATACTGATTGGATGACCAGTATTGTGCCAATTGCATTCCACGACGGCTGCCCCAGAAGGAACCGTAATAGATGTCCATGATTTGCTTTTGTGAAGCGGTTAAGAGGAAGCCCGTAGATACCGACGTTGGCTCATTGGGGTTGGTGTTGATTTCCTCAAAATCCTTTTGGCATCCTGTGAAGACGATGGCTCCAATCAGGCCCATCAGGAGAAAAAGTTGTTTGTTCATTTTCATGATTTCGATGGGTTAAGAATCAAAGATTAAACTTGAGGTTGATACCGATGGTGCGCTCAGCAGGCAACTGTCCACCCTCAAAACCTTGAACGTTTGATGCAGAAGTTGCAACCTCTGGATCGATGTGTGGTACATTCTTGTGCAAGATGGCCAAATTGCGACCAAAGATTCCAACGCTGATGTTGCTGAATGGCAACCCACTGGTCATCTCTCTTGGCAAGCTGTAATCCAAACGCATTTCACGAAGCTTAATGAAGCTCGCATCGTATTGGTCAGCTGCATGAATGATGTAACCTTGGTTGTAGAAGAAGTGGCTCTGCGCGTCAATGACTGAGGTGTTCGCCTCACCTGTAGATGCGTATACCCCATCAACAACGATGCCTTCCTCCCGGATGTTATTTTCAGCTGTTTCAGCCAGTGTGCCTGAATACTTACCCCACTGGTTCGAGTAACTGTGTACTGAACCTCCTTTCTGGAAGTCAATCAAAGCGTACAGGCTGATGTTCTTGTACTGCAAGGATGTGTTCACTCCGCCCGTGAAATCCGGCAGAATGCTTCCGATTGGAACCACCTCATCCGTGCTCAAGTAGAAGCCGTCATCATCAACGAGTTTGTTTCCAGCATCGTCGTACAAGAAATCATAGCCGTAGAAAGTTCCGAGTGGCTGGCCTGGGCGCGCTTCCAATGTCACACCGAAGAGGGAGGTGTAACGGATGTTGTCCACGCCTTCAGCCAAAGCAACCAATTCGTTTTGGTTCTTGGCGAAGTTGAAGCCGATGTCCCAACGGAAATCCTCTGTCATGACCGGCGTACCGCTCAATGCCAATTCGATTCCTTTGTTGTTCGTTTCTCCAGCGTTCAATACCGTGCTGCTGTAACCGCTGGCTGCAGAAACAGGAACATTGAAGATGAGGTCTTTCGTCGTGCTGTTGTAGTAGGTGAAATCAACACGGACGCGATCCATGAACAAATTCAATTCAACACCCGCTTCAAAGCTTGAAGTGATCTCCGGACGGAGGTTGGGGTTGTTCTGAGCATTGGGAACAGTCGCAGAACCATTGGTTCCGTAGTTTGAGTTGATTCCGTATGTAACGCCCGTGCGGTATGGATTGGTGTCGTTACCCACTTGTGCCCATCCCAAACGAAGCTTTCCAAAACTGATGGCTGGAACGTCCAACACTTCACTCAAAATGTAACTCGCGGTTACCGATGGGTAAAAGTAGCTGCTGTTTTCCACTGGAAGCGTTGAGCTCCAGTCGTTACGAGCGGTTACGTCCAAGAACAAGGTGCTTTGGTAGCCCAAATTCACACTTCCCAATACAGAATTGACAACTTTTTGTTCCGCGTAATCAGACACCTCATATCCAGAAGCACCGTTGGTAACCGTGTACAATCCAGCGGTGTTCAAACCACCGAGTGTGTATGCGCCCAAGCGCTTGTAATCACGGATCCGGCGATTCACACCCAAGAAACCCGTGATGCTCAAGTCATCGCTGATGTTCTTGTTGAAGTTCAAATAGGCATCCAAGTTGGTCTCCTGCAATTGGCGAGTGTACTCGCTGTAGGAAGATTCACGAACACCTCCTACGGCAATGCGCTCTTCACGGCGATCGATGTAGAAATCAGTCAACGCACGCCCCATCAAGCTGAATACGTCGTTGATTTGGTAGTTCATCGTGATGTTTCCGAAAACGCGATCGCGCTGGTCATTTTGAACGTTCATGTTCCGCTCCCAGAACGGGTTATCCCAGTAGTGAGGATTCGGATCTGTTACGCTGTTTCTGTTCCAGGTGCGATGCGTCCCATCTGGATTCATGTAGTTGCGAAGGCGGTCCATGCTGAGTTGACGTTGACCCCACTGGGTGAACTGGCTCATTACCGATTCTCCATATCCCGTCAAAGGACGTCCTTCACCAACACTCTGAACATAATTCGCACTAACGGACGCCTTCAATTTCTCTGAAACCTGGTTCGAACCAGCGAAAGAAAGGGTGTTGCGGTTCAAAGAAGAATTCTCATAAACACCCGTTTGAGCGTGGTTTGTGTACGACAAACGGAAAGCACTCTCATCCGTAGCTCCTGTTACGGAGAAGTTGTTCGAGTAGGTAACCCCTGTTTGGAAGAATTCATCGACGTCTGAATCGGTAGCAGACCAAGGGCGAGAAACACCATAATCAGCATCTCCGTCGTAGTCATACCAGCTATCCCAGTGGCGAACAAGCGTTCCATCCAATTCGGGTCCCCATGATCCATCGTATCCATAGTCAGGAATAGGTGAACCATCAATGGTGTCAAGCCAAGCTGTGCCTGCACCACCACCGTAGCTGTTCTGGTAGTCTGGCAAAACGTAGACATCGTTGAACATCACAGATGAGCTCACCGAAACACCCAAACCACGCTTCCCAGACGCCTGGTATCCAGCGCCGGATTTGGTAGTGATCACAATCGCTCCGTTGGAGGCACGCGATCCATACAAGGCTGCTGCTGCAGGACCCTTCAAAACCGAAACCGACTCGATGTCGTCCGGATTCAAATCCTGAATGGCATTACCGTAATCGTATCCCCCGGCACCCCGTTGCTGATCGCCCGTTGAGTAATCCGAGTTGTCCATGGGTACGCCGTCTACAATGAACAGCGGTTGGTTGTCACCGGTAATGGAACTCGCACCACGCAACAAAATCTTGGAAGACGAACCGATGGACGTGCCCGATGTGACTTGAACACCAGCAATCTTACCCGTCATAGAACGGACGACGTTCTCTGTCTTTGCCTGTGTGAACGCCTCATTGCCGAGCTCTTGGACTGAATAGCCGAGGGCTTTCTTTTCCCGCGAAACACCGAGTGCTGTCACCACGACCTCATCGAGGGCCACACCGCTTTCCAACTTGACGTTGATTGTTGAAGCGCCATCAATGGCTAATCGCCTCGTGTTGTAACCGACAAAGCTGAATACCAATTCGTCTGACTGGAGGTTAGCACCGAGGGTAAAGCGGCCATCAAGGTCTGTAAATACCCCCGTGCCCGTTCCGTCTACAACAACCGTCACCCCCGGGAGTGGCTCCCCTGAGCTTTTGTCGGTGACCGTACCGGACACTTGAGATTGGGCCCAACCCGTACCTGCGAAGAGCAGGGCCATGAAAAAGAGCAGTTGTGCTTTCATAAATAAGCGATTTAAATTGTTTTCAATCATTGTGAATGATCATGCACCAAGTCAACCCACCGAAGAGGGCAGAGGGCATTTCAAGCAAGTATCGAACAAAGATTTAACACTTCTTTAAGGAACCAGCAACATCTTATCCCCTATCCATCGTGGATAAGTCACTCTGATTGTGAAGGCAACCACACCCCAAAGACGGTGCCCACGTGCAACTTCGACTCCACCTTGATGTGGCCGCCGAAGTGGTTGACCATGAATCTCGCCATGCTCAAGCCGAGCCCCGAGCCTCCGGATTTGGTGGTAAAGCGTGGTTCGAAAATTCGTTCAAGGCGAGCCGCATCAATTCCCACACCGTTATCTAACACCTTGACCAACCAACCCTCACCGCTCTTTTCTACGGTCATTTCCACTACCCTCTCTTCGATGGGTTGATCGGCAACTGCATAAATCGCATTGGACAGCAGGTTATTGAACACCCTTAATAAGTGCGCTTTTGATCCCCTTACGTGTTGACGATCCTCTAAAGGTTTGAAGCGCACCCCTTGTTGTTCGAAAAGATCCGCAGCTGCCTGGAGGATTTGGGCCAAATCCACATCATCGAAACTGGTGGGATCAATGCTCGCCATGCTCGAAAAGTCCTCTGCTACCGCCGAGAGCACGTCAATCTGAGCTACTGCCATCTGGGTGAAGCGACTTACGCGTTGCGGTAAATCTTGGTGCCCATCTTGTGATGCGCGGTTGAGCTGCTGGATTCCCAGTTTAAACGGTGTAAGCGGATTCTTAATCTCATGCGCAACCTGCATGGCCATGGAACGCCAAGCGCCTTCCCTTTCCGACTGAGCCAATGCTGTTACCTTATTCTCCAGTTCCTCCAAAAGCGCATTGTATTGGGCCACCAACTCACCAATCGCATCCTTCCCCTCGTACACCAAAGGCTCCTGTCTTGAATTCAGATCCAACCGGCCCAAGTGCTCCCTTAGCGCTGTAAGCGGCCGCACAATGCCGTTTGCGAGCAAAACAGCTAATAATCCCGCTCCCAGAAGCAATAGAATATACAACGGGGCCAACTGCCGAACGAAAGTGACGAAACCGCTGCCCTCGATTTGGCGCTTATCATACCTGACGTTTGCAATCGTTACCACCCTTCCCATGGCATCTGTAAAATTCCAGTAAGCCATGATGTAATCCCCATAATCCACATCGACACCCTCGGCTGACAAACCTACATCTTGGAGGCTGCGTTGGATGTTTTGTGGCAACCGCAACAACGCGGTGGAATCACTTGGCGCGCCAAAAAGCGAGCTGATCAAGAGCTCTCCCTCCGGGTTGTAGAGGCTTATGCTAAGCCCGTGGATGTCCGAAAGTTCACAAATGCGATCAGAAAACAAGGTGGAAACATCTTCGTCGGTCCAATTCCCATTGTGCCGATCAAAAACATACTCAAGGCTCCGCTCCACCGAAGCTTCCTTGCGCTGCAGCCGCAATAAATTGTAGACTTCCTGTTGGTTCCGATCAAATTCAAAGGCAACCAACGCCGTGCCCGCAAGCGCAATAACGATGAGGGCAAACATGCCAATCAAAATTCTAATCCTGAAACCCATAGCACGAATCTACAGCATGAAAAAAGCCCATCGCAAGGGATGGGCTTTTTTCTCGAATCAGTTCGAATGATGCTATCCGTCGAGCGCCTCCGATCCGGCAACGATTTCCAAAATCTCCGTTGTGATGGCGGCTTGACGTGCCTTATTGTACGAAATCCGTAAATCACGAAGCAGCTCCGATGCGTTCTCTGTTGCTTGGTGCATGGCGGTCATTCGCGCTCCATGCTCAGATGCATGGCTTTCGAGCAGACCCTTGTAAAGCTGAACCTTCAGTGAGTTAGGGATGATGCGCTCCACAATTTCAGCTTGTGAAGGTTCGAAAATGTATTCCGTATCACCGAGGTCCTGTCCCTCTGAATCGGGCAACAGAGGAAGAAAAGCCTCATTCGTAGGGATCTGCACGGCTGCATTCACAAACTTGTTGTAGAACAAACGCACCTCATCGTACGTGCCGTTAGCAAACTGGTTCAGAATCTCATCTCCAATGACCTGGGCCGCCGAAAAGTTCAAGTCTTCGAAAATGTTCCAGGCATCCTCCGCAAAGCCTGCAGGCCGGAGCTCCGTTCTGCGTCGGAAAGCGTCATTTGCCTTTTTACCCAGAGGCAACACGTGATAAGCCTTGGAAGCATCCGACATGGCCACATTTACCTCCTTGATGATGTTGTTGTTGAATCCCCCGCACAACCCTCGGTTGGAAGTAACAGCAACCAACAAGACCCGCTTGACAGGGCGTTCTACAGAGTAAGTACCCTCTCCGGAGGAAAGTGAACCGCTCACGTTGGCCAGCACCGATTGCAACTTCTCTGCGTAGGGGCGCATGCGTGTGATGGCCTCCTGAGCTCGACGTAATTTCGCAACAGACACCATTTTCATCGCAGACGTAATCTGCATGGTGTTCTGAACGGATGTCAGTCGTTCACGTACTTCTTTGAGTCCTCCGGCCATGGGTCAACTTCTTAAGCGTATTGAGCAGCCACTTCCTTCGCGGCTGCTTCCAATACGTTGGTTTGATCGTCCGAATATTTACCAGCCTTCAATTGAGCCAAGGTATCTGAGTGCTTCAAACGCATGTGCTCAATGAATGCCACTTCAAACGCACGAATCTGATTCACTGGGACCTGACGCAATAAGTTCTTCGTCCCACAGTAAATGATGGCAATTTGCTCTTCTACAGCCATGGGTGAATTTTGATCCTGCTTGAGAATCTCCACGTTGCGTTCCCCTTTTCCAAGGACAGCTTTCGTAGCATCATCCAAATCAGAGCCAAACTTCGAGAATGCCTCGAGCTCACGGTACTGTGCCTGGTCCAACTTCAAGGTACCAGCTACCTTCTTCATGGATTTAATCTGTGCAGATCCACCCACGCGGCTCACAGAAATACCCACGTTAATGGCAGGCCTTACACCACTTAGGAATAGGTTGGATTCCAAAAATATCTGTCCGTCCGTAATGGAAATCACATTGGTCGGGATGTAAGCCGATACGTCACCTGCTTGCGTTTCAATGATCGGAAGTGCAGTCAAAGACCCCCCACCCTTTACGATGGGCTTCAACGACTCGGGTAAGTCGTTCATTTCTTTGGCAATGTTGTCCTCTGCAATGATTTTGGCTGCGCGCTCCAATAAGCGGCTGTGCAAATAGAAGACGTCACCTGGATACGCCTCACGTCCCGGAGGACGACGCAACAACAAAGAAACTTCGCGATAAGCTACGGCTTGCTTTGACAAGTCATCGTATACAACCAATGCCGGACGACCTGTGTCACGGAAAAACTCTCCAATCGCGGCACCCGTAAAAGGCGCGTAAAACTGAAGCGGAGCTGGATCTGAGGCGGTTGCCGCAACCACAACGGTGTATGGCATGGCACCTGCGTCCTCCAAAGTCTTCACTATTCCGGCGACCGTTGATCCTTTCTGACCAATGGCAACGTAAATGCAGAACACCGGCTCTCCCGCGTCGTAAAACTCCTTCTGATTGATGATGGTGTCAATGGCGACGGTTGTTTTACCTGTTTGGCGGTCACCAATGATCAATTCGCGCTGACCTCGACCAATCGGAATCATGGCGTCAATTGACTTGATTCCCGTTTGGAGTGGCTCAGCAACTGGTTGGCGGTAAATTACACCTGGCGCCCTGCGCTCGACGGGCATTTCATAGAGATCACCTTGAATGGGTCCCTTGCCGTCGATGGGCTCCCCCAACATGTTCACCACACGGCCTAACATTCCCTCGCCGGCGCGAACTGAGGCAATGCGTCCTGTGCGCTTCACTGTGGCTCCTTCCTTGAGGTCTCCAGCGGGCTCCAGCATCACTGCGCCCACGTTGTCCTCCTCAAGGTTCAATACGATACCACGTGTTCCGTTCTCAAACTCAATGAGTTCGCCCGATTGCACATTGGTTAGTCCGTAAATGCGGGCGATGCCATCCCCCACCTGGAGGACGGTTCCCACTTCTTCAAGTTCAACAGCGGATTTTACCCCCGCAAGTTGTTCGCGCAGGATTGAAGAAACTTCGGCTGGATTGATTTCTGCCATGGTGGCCGGGTATTCTGGTTCTGATTAAGCTCGGTTAAAATTCCGGCTCGTAATCGTGTTCAGTCAATTCTCGGCGCAAGCGATTCAAGCTGCGCCGAACAGAAGCGTCCAACATCCGGTCCTCAACGCGCAGCACAAAGCCGCCAATCAATTCCGGGTTGACCGATTCTTTTAATTCCACATCGCCATTGTGAAGGCGTTTCAGTTCTGCCAGAATGCGATCCTTCGCTGCTCCTTCGAGGGGAGCCGCAGTAATCACTTCTGCCGTCTGAATGCCTTTCATTGTGCGAATCACCATTACGCAGGCCTCAGCCACTGCCGCTAAAATGCCTACGCGGCCTTTGCGAACTAAAATGGTGATGAACTCCATCATCAAAGGGCTCAAATGCGGCTTGAACACCGCATCCAACACCCGTTGCTTTTGATCAGGCTTCAATACAGGTGAAGCAAGCAAACGCTCGAGCTCAGCACTCGCTTTCACGGTGTTGAGGACGAGGTGAATGTCACGCTCGACCACGTCCAACTCTTTGCGCTCTTCTGCGAGCGTTAAAAGGGACTTAGCATACCGGGAAGCAACGCGAGGTGTAGCCATGATGGAATCAGTTCAAAGGGGACTCGTCGATGAGCTTGTTCACGAGTTGCTGCTGCTGTTCAGTCCGCTCCAATTGTTGGCGCAACAAGCGCTCAGCAATGTCAATGGAGAGGCCTGCTACCTCAGCTTTCAATTCTGCAACCGCGGCTTTGCGCTCAACGTTGATCGCTTCACGGGCATTCGCTAGGTCACGCTCTGCCTCTTCGCGCGCTTTGGCACGGGCATCAGCAACCATTTGAGTAGCCGTGTCCCGAGCATCGCGGAGAATGCCATCGCGCTCCGTGCGCGCCTCTTTCAAGAGTCGCTCACTTTCGTCAGACAAGGCAGCCATGTCTTGGCGTGCCTTTTCCGCTTCATTCAAAGCTGCAGCAATGCTTTCTTCACGTTCATTCAAGGCTTTGAGGATGGGACCCCAAGCCATTCGACGCAAAAGCAGCAGGACTACAATGAATGCAATCGAAGCCCAAATGACAGTCCCCAATGCGGGGCTTAACAGCGCTCCCATCAGTTTATCCGAGAGCTACAAGCAAGCAAACGATCACACCGAAAAGCGCTACACCCTCGACCAATGCCGCAGCAACGATCATGTTCGAGCGAATATCACCAGCGACTTCAGGCTGGCGAGCCATTGCTTCGAGTGCAGATCCGCCAATGCGGCCTACACCAATACCAGCGCCAATAGCGGCTGCGCCTGCACCGAGGCCTGCGAGGCCCTGTCCGATTTCAAGAAGGATGGTCAACAATTCCATGAGTTTGGATTTGGATGGATTTCTAGATTCAATGATGTGCTTCCTGTTTCGCGTCCCCAAAATAGAGGGCCGCAAGCAAGGTGAAAACAAATGCCTGAAGGAATGCCACAAGGAGTTCGAGCATGTACATGAAAATCATGAATGCTGTTGAGAACACACCAATGCCCATACCAGCAACCGCATCCTCACCTCCCTTTCCGAAGATGAAGATCAAGCTGGTAAATGCCAAAATGATGATGTGTCCTGCTGTGATGTTCGCGGTCAAACGAATCATCAAAACTGTGGGCTTGAGAATGAGGCCAATCACCTCGATCGGGGTCAAGATGAGCGCCTTGACCGGCCATGGCACGCCAGGCATCCACAAAACGTGTCCCCAATAGTGCTTATTCCCTGTGAGATTGGTGATCAAGAACACCAAGGTCGCCATGACCAAGGTGATGCCCAGTGTTCCTGTGATGTTGAAGCCACCAAGGAAGGGAACAAGGCCCAGTAGATTCGAGAAAAAGGTGAAGAAAAACACCGTCAACAGAAACGGCAGGTATTGGTTCGCGTGCTTGCCAATGGCCGGCTTTGCCACCTCATCACGGATGAACAAAATCAAAGGCTCCAACGCATTCGCCAAGCCTGTTGGGGCTGTGGTGCCACGCTTCTTATAACCCCTGGCAACAGAACCAAACATCCAAACCATGAAGGCCATGATCAACAGCATGCCGAAAACAGACTTTGTGATGGACAGGTCCAACACGTCCACCTCATCGGCCGTGATGCTTCCCGCCAAAATGGTGGTGTCGCCTTCGTGCTTTTCGGAGGCATGCAAGGTGTAATGCACGTCATTCTCCTCGCTGTAATAAAAACGATCAGCGTGGCCGTGATGCCCGTCGCCCTCCTCCTTGAAATTGCTGCTCATCACAACATCAAGCCCCCGATCCGTCCACAAAATTACAGGAAGTGGAATGTGGGTGTGGCCCCACATGTGGATGTCGTGAGCGTCTGCGATGTGGCCGACAATGAAGTCACCCGCCTTGAATTCGGAAGCATGCTCTTCGTGGTGTTCAGCGCCTTCTGTACTGTGGCCCTCAACCACCTCATGCCCATCGTGTCCTTCGTGCTGGTCATGTCCGTGCCCATGATCTTGGGCCCACACAGCGCCCCACGTCGTCGCTGCCGCGATGACCGTCAATGCAATCGAACAAATGGGTGTATGCCTCTGGAACATGAGTTTTGTCTCCGGAATTCGGCGCAAAAATAGTCACCACAACCCGTTCTCAACAGATTTTGAACAATTTCTTTTCAATGTGGTCCAGAAGGCGGTGGGTTCGGAGACTTGGAGCGTTGTAAATTTTGGCTAACCCAAACAAAACGAGCCGAATTCCAAGCAAATGCAGCAAACAACCCCAAAGCAAAGGGAACGCGGTGCGCTCCACCAGCAACGAGGTAAACTGTGACCACGGCAACACTGGAAAGCAATTTTACCGCTGTAGCTCCATTGACAGCTGTTACAAATCGCAGCGCTGAAGCATTGTGGGCACGATTCATCCAATTCAATAGCAGGATTGTCATCCAGGCATAACCAACAAGCAGCGCAGGCCACTCCCATGAATTAGCGAAGTTTCGGGCCGACGGAATCGCAAAAGCAAGTCCGTACAGAACCAGCGTGCCCAGGGCGCCTATCCAACCATATGATTTCATTTCGAAGCTTCCTTGATGACCACATACAACGCAACCCCTGTGCCGACGAGTGAACCTAATATGGTGAACCAAGGTGTTCCTGACGACCAGGCTTCATCTGCCTTTATGCCACCCCAAACACCAAGCCCAATGGCCGCTCCCATCTGATACGCCATGGAGGAGAATTTCAAAAAAGCAGGCCGAATAGGTGCTTTTTTCTCAGCTCCACGCTCGGGAGCCTGCCCCATCAAGCGATGGCTTCCGCTACCTTACGCTCCGTGTGGCGCTTGGCCTCTGAGTTGGACCGTCGGTCCGTCGAACCCATGTCCTTCACTTTGGACGCCAACTGCAAAGTGCCCGTAACCACAGCCCCTTCCTCTACAGACAGCTGTCCGTATTTCACCTCCCCCTCGATCTGGGCTCCGCTTTTCATAGCGAGCAATTCCTCCACCACCACTTGACCGTCCAACTTGCCCTCCACCTCGCACTGCTTGCACCGGATGTTTCCGCCCACAACTCCAGTGGGACCAATCACCAAACGACCAGTCGTTTCAAGATCACCCTCAAATCGACCGTCTACCCGCACGCTGGCCTCGCACTTGAGTGTACCGTTCATTACCGTGCCCTCAGCCACCCGATTGATGGCCCGCTCCGAAGTGGATTCAAAGCGATTCTGTTTTTTTCCGGAACCAATCATGCCGGCAAAAGTATATGGAAAATACCAACAAGCAACAGTTGATAACCCTTACTTCTCATCACTCAAGTAGGTTTCCTCAAAGAACTCCATGTAACCGGTGATGTTCTTGGACTTGAATAGCTCGACATAATTCTCACTGGTGATGATGAATTGATCGTAACCGGAACTATTCATTTCAATCAAGTCCTCACGGTTGCCGACAAACACGGAGTAATAGTCCATAGCATTCACCTGCTTCTTGAAGCTCTTTACCAAAATGATTTGGTGGTTTCTATCGATCAAATTGGCGGTTACACGCAAATTCTGAGACTGGAAATATTCCCCGTTGAAATCGGCAATTTTCGCTTTCAATGCCTCCACATCACCGCGACCGACAGGAACAATCATACCGAAATAATGTTCCAAATACGGCTTGTAAGCGAAGGGTGAATCTTCCGTTTCTTCTGGTTCTTTATCTTGATTTGCTTCTGGGGCTCGCAAGCCGTCAAGCTGAGTCAATAAAGCCAAGGCAAACTCCCCCTCTTCTGTTTCTGGACAAGAATCAACCACTGCATACAGGGACTCAAAATAAGACCTGCGATCCCCACCTGTGAGAGCGCTCAAACCCCCAATGCATTGGGCCCGAAGGAGCCGGTATTGGCACATGAAATAATTGGGCGCGCTTTCTTCAATGATGGGGGTGATGTCCAAAAGAACCTGTTGGTAGTCTTTCTGGTAATAGCGCATCAGGAAAGCTTCATAAACAGCGCGGTCTGCTTCCCTTCGCATTTCCTCTTCATCTGCATATTCAGGGTTCTCAATCATAATGGCCCACTCACTTCCTGGGTAGTTCGTGGTAACCATGTTCGCCCAATACTCCGAATTGCACGTGCCACAAAAGGGGTTTTGGTAATTCTCCTCTACCTCCCGCTGCAAATAGGTTCGAAACAGCTGGTAATACGCCGTCGGGTGATAGTCGCTCTTTTCAAAACGATTCACCAGGGCCTCCCAACTTTCAATCGCATTTTCAGGGTCGTTCAATTTTTCCTTGTAGTCCACCCCGGCCAAATAATAGGACTCCGCAATCAGGGCCATCGAGGAATCGCGTTGATCGGGTTCACAGGGAAGTCCAGCGAGCAAATCCTCCACTGAAGGAATACCAGTCGGGCCCGTTGATTCTTGCTGAACGTCAACAGCCCCCAATTCTTCTTCATTCGAAAAAGCAATGCCTGTTTTCTGAGACCTGCGCCAATTGTCTTCCAGAACACGGTCTCCCCAGTAGTCTTGGAAATTCCTTCTTCCTTGCAACTTCAATTGGCCGTTGTAAGGCCAAAACATGCCCACCCCTCCATCTCCAGCGGCGGCCAATTCAGCCTCTGCCGCGGCCTCTGCCGCCAGGCGCGCAGCCTCTGCTGCCGCCTCCATATCGGCAACAATTTCAGCAACCCGATCCATGCGCTCGTCTTCGTCCAAATCGCAAATCGCCAACAGGCTGTCCTGCTCTTGGATGGTCTGAAGGTGCCCCACCAAGGAGGTCAAATTTTCCGCCAAGCCGCTCACCTCCTCAAACCTTCCTTCTTCATCGTCCATGTAAGTCACCGCGCTGTCGTAGTAGGCTTGAGCGCTGACGTAATTCAGGTCCTCCATGAACAAATCTCCCAACCTCAAATAACTCTTCATCCGTTGGCGTTGGTTCTCATCATTGACCTCAAGCGATTGGAACAGGTAATCGTAGCCGTCCTCCCGCTCCCGCTCCTCCAGCGCCAACTCCGCTAAGGCATAGTATATCTGATCTTGGTATTGCTCGTTCTTCTTGTCGTCAAGCATATCAAACAAGAGCTCAACAATGGGCTCGCTGCTGCCGCCTCGGCGATCAAAGGCCATGGCTTGTTTAATCTTCGCGTAAAATTCAAGCTCATATGGTGTTCGGAGGTCAACCACTTCTTTGTACCGCTCAATGGCCTCAGTAGATCGGCCGCTGGCCTCCAAGCATTGCGCAAGAATGAAAATGGTTCGAGCGCGGTCGCGTTTTTTCGGTGTGTGTGCAATGGCCTGTTCTAACTGTTCACATGCCGCTTCGATTTGGTCGTATTTCAAATAGTAGGAGGCATACACCAAATGAGCAAACGCCAGCCTGTTTTCATCCTTCACCTCATCGAAAGACACCGCCTTCATCAGGGCGGTGTTCGCCCGCACTTGATCCCCCATGGCCATGTAGGTTCTTCCTAACCAAGCATTGGCCCAGGCTTGGGCATCATCATAATCCAATGTTCGAATGAGGTATTGGAAAACCTCCTCTGCCTTTTCTGAATCGCCCTTGATCAAGTGGGCACGCCCAATGATGTCATAATTGTCGTCAATCCACTTATTCAATTCCGGCCACTTCAAATCTTTGCGGTCACGGCTCGATGGCTGCATGGTGTGCTTGTCCACCACGCGAGTGCATTTTTCAATGGCTCGCTCCATCAAAGGATAGACCGATTGCGCATTTTGATCGTCGACCGGAATGAAGATGGGTAGAATCGCATCCCAATTTTCCTCGTATTCCGCATACATGGATTCATCCGCTTCCTCCATTGCTTCGTTCGCATAGAAGAAACCATTGTAGTGCGCGTGCAAATTGTGGTAAATGCGGTACGCTCGGCCATCCCTTGTGTTCGAACACCCGAAGGCGGCAAACACCAGAATGGCCAATGCGGTTATGGAAAGCAGTCGGTTCAAAGAGGTCATGTGCGGTAGAGTAACGCCGAATGTGCTAAATTATTCCAAACAGAAGGAAGTAAGCCCGAACTCGGGCATGTAAATGCGCAAAGACCGGCACTTCACCGATATTTGCTCCGTGACTGATCCCCGACAACCTCAAATACGCAAGTGGTGGCTTGAGCGATTCCGCCTGACACTTCAGGAGCAGAAGACCTTCTCTGATCGCTGGCAAATCGGCGTTTCCAGATGGGGGTTGATGTTGGCTGCGCTCACTGCGGTTTTCTTGATTTCCGGGATCACATACTTTGTTGTTGCAAGGACCCCCCTCCGGGAATGGATCGTGCCTGGGTATTTGGCAGAGGGCGCTCGAGAGGACGTAAGGTATGCGCGCTCTTCAGCCGACAGTGCGCTCCTGGTACTCGAACAGCAAACCCGATACCTCGACGCGTTGAGTAGCATTCTCCGAGGTGATGTGCCAGAAACGCAGGACATGGGGTCCTTAGTGGATAGCCTGGCCATGGCGGAATTCAACCTCGATTTGGCTACGGACACAATGGATTCGGTCCTTCGAGCGAAAATTGCTGAAGAAGATCGATTCGCCTTGAGGAGGTCAGGGCTGGACCCGACCCATAGCCGGGGCATGTCATTCCGCCCTGTATTGGGACCCATAAGTGCGGAGTACGATGCAAGCACCGGACACCTTGGAATCGACTTCATTGCTCCCAATGGCTCCATGGTCCATGCAGCAGATGATGGAACCGTTATCCTAGCTTCTTATACCGTCGACGGTGGGTATGTAATTGCCATCCAACACAAGGCCGACCGGCTTTCGGTTTATAAACACAACCAAAGCCTCTTGTTGGAGCCAGGGGATGTTGTTCGTGCGGGTGACGCCATTGCCATCATCGGTGGCACCGGCACCACGTCCAAGGGACCCCATTGCCATTTTGAATGGTGGGTAGATGGTGCACCTCTTGATCCGATGCCCTGGATGCCAGGTGAGGGGGTTGCTCCGTAATTTCGCCTTGAGCGTTCAGCTCGTGAACGAGACCAGGCTCGCAAATTCTGCTATGCGAGTTTTCAATTCCGAAGCGTTCAAATTCAATAGACGCTCCGTTCCAAAAGCCTCACAGGTAAACGAGGCCAGCGCAGAACCCATGATTACTGCGCGCTTCATGTTTTCGAACGAAACATCATCCGTGGCAGCTAAGTAACCGGCAAATCCACCGGCAAAGGTGTCCCCAGCACCCGTTGGGTCCATTACCTCTTCGAGCGGAAGCGCTGGGGCAAAAAACATGCTCCCATCTTTGAAGAGCAAGGCGCCGTGTTCACCCTTCTTGATGATGAGGGTGCCTGGTCCCATGGCTTGAATGACCTTAGCGGCCTTTACCAAAGAATGTTCTCCGCTGAGCTGGCGGGCCTCCTCATCATTGATGGTCAAGACGTCAACACGCTTCAACACGTCCTTCAAAGGGTCCAGGGCGATGTCCATCCAGAAATTCATGGTATCCAGGATGACCAATTTGGGGCGGTTCGGCATTTGGTTTAGAACCGACAGCTGCACTTGGGGATCCAAGTTTCCCAACATCACGTATTGAGCAGTCTTGGCCGCCTCGGGAACTTGTGGGTCAAAAGTCGCCAAGACATTGAGGTCGGTCGCCAACGTGTCCCGTGAGTTCATGTCGTAATGGTACTTGCCAGACCAATAAAAACTCTTCTCCCCCTTGCGGACCTCCAAACCATCTAACCGCACACCCCTGCTCTCTAATTCATTCATAAATGAACCAGGAAAGTCATCTCCCACCACAGACACGAGGTGCTGTACTTTGACGAAGTGACTTGCGCTTAACCCGATGTAAGAAGCAGCACCACCAACCATTCTTCCGGATTTCCCGAAAGGTGTTTCTACGTCATCAAACGCTACAGTTCCAACAATGATCAAGCTCATGGGTTGTGATTTTTCAAGGGTGCAAATGTAGTTCTGAAAAAATTCCACCGCCCAACTGAAACCTTTGTGGCAATGCGTTCGTTTCAACAGAAGCAACGGTACGAAAATTTCCTAGGGCCACGATTTGGTTTCAAAGAAAGTGTTGTATCTTTGCGGCCCTGAATATTCCTCCTTAGCTCAGCCGGTTAGAGCATCTGACTGTTAATCAGAGGGTCCTTGGTTCAAGTCCAAGAGGGGGAGCACTGAAAAATCAAAAAATCCGTTATGCCTCTTTGGTGTGACGGTTTTTTTGTTTCCGGCCACCGGAAAAAGGGGGTTCAAAAAGGCCAAATCCAACTGACCCAGGGAAGCGGAATGACGGTTCCATCCTCCTGAATCAACCCCAAAATGGCCACATCTGAAGCGCGAGCAACTTTCGGGTTGTGCCTTCTAACACCCAAGGAAAGGACCAAATTAACCGGGAAAAATTGCGGGTTAAAAAAGTAGTAATTCTCTGAAATGAACCACGAGTTGTCGTTGATTCTTACCGACCCGCTGGCATTGAGCATCGGAGAATTTATCTCATCAGTCAGCCCAGAAGACCCATATAAATAACCCACACCAAGCGTCATCTGCTTGTTCTCATCTCCCTTCGTACGATTCATGAACGGAAACACAATTCCGCCATCACCTGACCAGCCCAACTGAGCCAGCCCACCCATCGAGTAACGCACATTTTCTTTCTTCTTGTTTTGGAAGGAGTATTTCGTTGTAACCCCAATGCCTAAAAATGAAAGGGACAACCCAACAATAGCCTGATCACTGACCCCATAAGAGATGTTGGCGCCGGTAAGTAAGGATAAGCCTGAATAACCTTCCCCCTTTTTAAGGGGGTGAGCCGACGGTGCAAAGAAGTAGCGTGTTGCCTGAATCGCCCTTCTTGGGTCCGATGCCCTTTCGTCCAAAACGAACCCAACGGAATGAAGAACCTCTCCTGGCCCAACCTCCTCTATGCGAATCACCTCCACTTTTGGAAGAACAACAACACCAATGTCATTCGTTTGTATGGAAAGTTCGCGGCCATCATCAGACAAAAGTTGCCCACAGATTATTCGATTCGTTTCCAACGTGACACACACATTTCTCAAAGAGTCTGTTTGGGCCCTACCCAAAGAAGCAAACAACCCCAAAGCCACCAGCATTAAATACCTCATGGATTCAAAGCTAGCCATAAGTTCAAACTAATTAACTGAAAAGCAGTGTTTTAATTCATTTCTTTCCCTCGGATAGAACTACACTTCGGTTCTCGTAACTTTCTAGCATGCGCCTCGTTACCCTTTTCATAGCCACCTCTCGAGACGGTTTCATTGCCGATGAAAACCGGAGCGTTCAGTTTCTTGAAGCGGTGGTGGTAGAGAACGAGGATTATGGGTATGCACAATTTCTAGAATCCATCGACTTGGTGGTGCTGGGGAGAAAAACGTATGACTCTGTAATCCAAATGGGTTTTGATTACCCACACGCCAATCGTGAAGTCTATGTTTTCTCCAGAACACCTCGGAATCGCGTCGATAACGTTGTTTTTTATGCTGGGGACCCCATTCAAAAAGTCACTGAACTGAAGCAGCAAGGGGGTAGGGGAATCTACTGTGATGGGGGCGCAGAAATAGCCCAACTACTTTTGCAATCCGGTGTGATTGATGAGGTCATCTTGTCCATTGTTCCAGTTGATTTGAACGGTGGAGTGGAGTTGCTTCGAGGGGGTTCTATCCCAACCAACTGGAACATGGTTGAAGAGACCCCCTTCTCAAGCGGACTGATCCAACGCCGCTACACCCTCAACTAAAAAGCCCGCTCTGTTGATGCAGAGCGGGCTTTCTAGCTAATTCAATTCCAACTTAAAGCAGGTTGATTCTGGATGCCAAAATATCCTTGTAAGAACCCCCAACCGGAATCTCTTTCTCAATGTCTTCCATCTTGATCATGGAATATTTGATGCTCTCTATGGCTTCAAGGTTGACGATGAAGCTCCTGTGAACCCGAATGAAGAGTCGCTCGTTTAATTTGCGTTCGACCTCTTTCATGGTGCTGTGAATGGTGTAGCTCTCCGTACGCGTATGGACCACTACATAGTCCTTCAGGGCTTCAATGAACAGCAGGTCTTCATTTTTCACACGCATCAACCTGCTGCGATTCTTAACGAAAATGATTTCAGTGTCGGACTTGTGCTCAGCCATGCTGCGCAGAAAGTCTGACTCCATTTTCATCTCTTGCTCTTTGCTGTGTTTGTGAAGGGCCATCTCAATGGCCGTTTGAATGTCCACATCCTTAAATGGCTTGAGAATGTAACCATGAGGCTCTGCCATTTTTGCTTCACTCAGCGTGTTTTCATCAGCATAAGCCGTCAAAAACACCACCGGGATGTCGATGTTCCGCTTGATTTCCTCAGCGGCCGCAATGCCATTCATTTCCCCTTTGATCATGATGTCCATGAGGGCTAAATCAGGCTTGTGTTTTAGGGCCATTTCGATGGCGTCCTCTCCATTGTCGGCAGAAGCCACGACGTGGTATCCCAAATTTGTCAGACACCGCTCGATGTCTTTGCGGACGATTACCTCGTCCTCCGTCACTAGAATGTTAATCGGCATGCTTTCTCTGTTCAACTGGAGGGTACAAACTTAATCATAAACGAAGTTCCGCTTGGAATGTTGTACGGTGCTGACATGGAAGAGCTTCGCACAACCAACTCAGCCTGAATTTGTTCCGTTAACGCTTGAATCAAATAGACTCCAAGTGAATCGTTCGTGTCAAAGTTAAAATCTGGAGGCAACCCCACGCCATCATCCGACACCTCGATTTCCACAAAATCACCGGCTTCTTCAACCCGTAAAGTCAACGTTCCGTGAGATAAACCCTGGAACGCATACTTCATCGAATTAGAAACTAATTCATTGACAATCAAACCACAAGGTATAGCTTGTTCCAGGTTCAAATGGATGCTGGACATGTTTGCCTTCAATTCAACCGACGCAGATTGTTGTGCATAACTACTCATTAGGTTGGAAGTCAATCGTTTGAGGTATTCGGCAAAACTGATGGAACTGAAATCGGTGTTTTGGTAGAGTGATTCGTGGATGTAACTCATCGTCGAAATCCGATTCGTGCTCTCGTCCAGCACTTGCAGCAATAAGGGGTCACTCACAAACCGGCGCTGCAGGTTCAACATGCTCGAAATCACCTGAAGGTTGTTCTTTACCCGGTGATGTACCTCTTGCAATAGGATTTCCTTCTCCTTAAGCGCGGACCTGATTTGTTGATCAATTTCCTTCCGCTCTGTGATGTCATAGGCAATGCAACTCACCTCTTCCGTCGCTTCATCCGACGCTACAGGGTTGATGAACAAAATGAACCACCTAACCCGTCCCTCTCTATTTTCCAAAGCAATCTCAAACTGCTGTGCCCTTCCTTGAAAAGCATTCCGAATCAAGGAGAGTTGCCCCTGGTAGAGGTCGTTGTTTTTGATCGACAAAAAGAGTTCCGAAAACTGAACTCCCAAATCCACCTCTACTCCAAACTCCTTGTCAAACACTTCCTTAAAATTGGAGTTGATGGTAGTGATCTGATGGGTTTTATCCATCGTCAACATCAGCAAGTAACGCGTGGAATTGAAAATACTTTGAAGCTTGGCGGACTGGATTCGAGCGCTTCTTTCATGGCGCCTGATGTCGGTAATGTCCAAAAAGATTCCTCGCAAGCCCGTCCGGTTACCCGCTTGATCGTAACGCACGGATGCCCCACCCAACATCAACATGGACGTTCCATTCACAGATCGAAACACCCATTCTCCCCGAGCACCTTCCAACGATTCCATCCACTCTGTGCCTGAATCAATATCCAATTCAGGCATGATTTCATCCAAACGTAAAGTCTCCAAAGTTGAAACATCATACCCCAACGTCTTGAAAAACGATGGGTTCGCATAAACCAATTTGCCATCCGCACCGACCAAGAAGATCAGGTCAGTCGCGAACTCTAAAATATCACGGTACCGCTCTTCACTTTCCCTCAATTCCTGCTCCGCTAATTTCAAGTCTGTAATGTCCCGTCCCACCGTAACGTACCCAATGATCTCTCCTGAATCATCAGACATGGCAGCAACTGACATCAATACGCTGAACTCTTCACCAGATGCTCGAATGCCCTGAACCTCTCCTGCAAAATAATTGTCCTTCGCAAGTCCCGTTAGGACCGCCTCCCCCTCTTCTCCATCGATGAAAAGCGCTTTAAACTCAAGCATTTGAGCCTCTTGAATTGTCCAACCAAATTCAACCGATGCGGCATGGTTCCATTGAATAATTTGACCTTTGCGATCGAAGGCGATGATCATATCAATCGAACTCTCAATCATGGAGCGATTGAAAAGCTCAGCTGCCCGTAACCTCTTTTGGGTCTCCTTGTGGCGTTCAATTTCTGCCGTCAACGAAGCATTGATGTCTTCAGCAAGAGATGCTCTATTCTGTTCTTCAATCAACAAGGCCCTTGCAGACAAGTCCGTCAACGTTACCTGAACAGCTGGAGTGCGGTCGAAAAAAGACAGCGCCATCCGCACTCCCACAAGCCGTTCTTGACCGCTTGCATTCAACAAGATGCATTCTGCATAATCCATGCGAGCACCTTCTCGTGTTCGTCCAATGCACTCTTCTATTTGCCCTTGGTGTTCTGGCTTGAACAGTGTTTTAAAAGATGAATCGTAAAGCGAGTCTTCGGATGATTCTACCAAATCCAAAGCCACCGAATTGGCATACTGAATCATCCCATCAACCAACAAAACAAGTCCTGTTGGGTTGTTTTCAACCAGCAAACGGAATCGCTCTTTTGTCTGCAACAAATCCAACTCCGTGCGCTTCCTTTCTGTGATGTCGTACATCAGCAAAACCTGCCGCTTTGAACCTTCCTCAATCGACTCAGTCATGGTCACTTCCAAGTGAACCAAATACCCACCGGTGGTAGTGATTTCGATTTCACATAAACTTCCAAACTGAGCTCGTGCCGAAATTCTGCGCCAATCCCTTTCCTTGATGTACGCATGAATGGACTTGCCCACCACTTCTTCCACTTGATGAACTCCTACCAACCGAGCGAACTGCTCATTGACATCCACAATGACTTGATCATCCAGAAATGCAATGCCTTCCATGGCATGCATGCTCAACGACTTGAACCTTCGCTCAGATTCCCTGATTGCACGCTCCACAAAAACACGTTCGCTGATGTCCCTGAATTGACCCAACCACTCCAATTCAGATAGTTTATTCCATTTCCATTCACTGTGAAACTTTGATCCAATCTGATTGGTAATCGTGAATTTCTGAGCATTGACTCTCACAACAGAATCCTTCCCTTCTGGATCCTTTAAATCCTTGAAATAAACCTCTCGCATAGCGGTCCATTTCATACCAATGCAGCTTTCGGCTTCAATTCCAATCATCACACAAGCGCGCTGATTCACTCCGATCACCATCCCTTCTTTGATCCAAACCATGGCCTCGGGTAAATGATCGAAGAACACATCTGTTTTCACCGCACTCAACTCC
The DNA here is from genome assembly GCA_036825655.1 of Flavobacteriales bacterium. Classification (GTDB taxonomy): domain Bacteria; phylum Bacteroidota; class Bacteroidia; order Flavobacteriales_D; family Sanyastnellaceae; genus JALQTD01. Next base: position 92,968 of record DAISXU010000001.1, read on the forward strand.
TTCATGGCTTGTTCACTTTTACACCATCCACTTTAACCAAAACCCCGATTTTGAAGGTTCTAACCTGCATGATTTGGTTGTTATCGCTGTAGTAAATCCAATCACCGTTCGCTAAACCAGCCTCGTATTCACCCAACCACCGACGCGTTCCATCCCTGTTCCATTCCAAATGCCTTCCAATGGGATCCCCTAAGAGATATGAGCCTCTAAATTGCTTCTGGCCGTTGTCATACCAATGTGTCCATTCACCATCCCGCATTCCGTCAATGTAAACACCCTCTTCTTTATGATCGTTGATTTGACTGAACCAAAAACCCTGTTTTTCCCCTTCAACGTAATCCCCTTCCAAAAGCAATTCACCATCCAAATTCCACTCTTGAAACAACCCATCTTCCTCACCCTTCCTGTAAGCTTCTTTTCGATGCAATGAACCGTCTGGATAATACCAAATCCAATTCCCGTGGAATTCACCAGCCCGGTAAGATCCCTCTTGAGCGAGGGTTCCATCGCGGTTGTAAAATTGCCAAATACCATCCCGCAAACCATCCACATAACTTCCCTGTCCAAACAACTCTCCAGAGGCATAAAACAACTTCCACTCACCCTCACGAAACCCATCTACCAAGGTTTTTCCTTCTGCGACCTTTTGTCCATCTTTAAACACTTCTCCTCCCGCTAAATTTCCCTGATCATCGTAAATGCGAAACACACCTTCTGGTCCTTTTGCACCATATCCTCCTATCCGAGCAACTTGCCCATTCTCATGGTAAGTTCTTCGAATATCCAACATCTGCGTAGTCTCATCATCTTCTTGCAATTGGCCATTGATGTAGCGTTCCAAACGATCGAGTTTACCCTGGTTATCATAAAAGGTAAACACGCCATTCCGCTGCCCATCCGTCCATGGGCCTTCTTCAATCAATACTTCCCTTGCATTCCAAACTAACCAAACCCCTCGTTTTCTTCCCGCTTCGTTGTACCGGTTAATTCGCTCGATTCCCCGTAAATAACCGTTGTGGTAATCCAAACGTGCAATGGGACGACCATCTGAAGGATCATATTCCCATCCCAACCCCATTTCTTTTCCCGCCTCGAACGGAACCTTCTTCACCACATTCCCTTGCGCATCAAACCAAAAACTCCAGCCCTCCTGAACGCCATTTAACCATGTAAATTTGGATAACAACTGATTTTCGGAAGAATAAAACAGCTCTTCTCCATTCAACGTGCCTTGGTCGTAGCTAATTTCATGTTCCAGCCACCCTTCCTCGTTATGAAAAAGCCACTTTCCCTCTAACAACCCATTTTTTCTGGATCCCCTGCTGGCCACTTGGCCATTGACATGGTAAGTAATCCATTCACCCTCTGGTAAACCACCTACGAGGCAGCCCTCACTGGAAACCTCTCCATTTTCGAATGTAAACTGGGTCCAAACGCAACCCACAATGGAATCGCCCAAAACTGCATCTTGCGCCAGAGCAGGGATCGAACTCATCCAACACAAAGTGACCATTCCGGGTAAGCGATTCAGCATGTTTCAAATATCCCGCGCACCAGCCATACAGACAACGTCAAAGCGTGAACGTTTTCCAACAAACATATGGATGATGAATTTTTTCTAAACATGAGAAAGTCATAGTAACTATTAGCTTGTTGAAACGGTGGATAGATTGTGAGGTGTTGGTTTGTTTAAATGAGTTATCGACGAACTGGAATGAGTTTTTCACGGAAGCCGTTGTCGTTATGTAATTTTGAATCAGTGATTTGAAGAAATGAGTTGGGGTTATACACAGCTGTGAGTAGGGTGTGATGGTGACAAAAATTCAGGAACGTTCTGTGTGCAAGCACAGGTTTTTTTTGTGAAAACCTGTCGGTAGAAACCACCTAAGTTTTTTGGATTCTAAGGGGATGAAGTGGCTTACTTCAGGATGGTGAAAAAATCAAGTGAATGTTATCACGAGCTTTCCACTGTTCAATGAGGATGTTCACCGCAAACTTGTGAATTACCTTGCGCCCTCATCACCACCAGTTCATTCATGCATATTTCAATTGGATGCGACCACGCAGGTCCGGAATTAAAAAGTCTCATAATCAACCACTTTGGTTCTGATCATGCTTTCGTTAACCGCGGAACGGACACCCTTGATTCTGTTGATTATCCGGACTTTGCGCATGCAGTAGCTGCAGATGTCGAGTCCCAGGCTGTTGATTTGGGAATCTTAATTTGTGGTTCAGCAAACGGTGTTGCTATGACTGCAAATAAGCATGCCAATGTGCGTGCAGGCATTGCTTGGCAGAAGGAGATAGCTGTTTTGGCTCGTGAACACAACGATGCCAATGTCATTTGCATTCCCGCGAGGTTTGTAACGGACGAGGAAGCTTTGGCCATTGTTGAGGCATTTTTATCTACTGAATTTGAAGGTGGCCGCCACGCAAGGAGGGTGGGTAAGATCGCGTCACTTTGTTCGCTGGCACTTCTAGCAACTGTTTCAGTTTGGGGGCAAGGAACTCCTGCGGATTATGAGAGCGAGGTAAAACCAGCTGACCTTAGAATGCACCTCACTGTTCTTGCAAGTGACGAATTTGAAGGAAGAGAAACAGGTGAACCCGGCGCTCAGAAAGCAGCGGAGTACATTGCGAATCACTTCGAGGCAATCGGTTTGGCCCCTTACGATGGCGAGACGTACTTCCAAGAGGTGCAGTTGAATAAATCAGCTCCCCCTTCAGCAAGCGCCCAACTGATTTCTGAAAAAGGAGAAATAGACTCTTTGGAGTTCATGAATCAGTTTTTTTTCTATCCAGGACTGGAGGCCAACGGCATGGAGAAGGTGCCGGTAGTTTTTGCAGGTTTTGGAGTTCAAACAGCGGGTTGGGATGATTACGCTGGCCTCGAAATTGAAGGTAAATTGGTCGTGTTAGTGAGTGGTGTGCCTGTTGACGATGCGGGCGATGGGTATTTCATGGATGAAACAGAGGAGAAGCGATGGAGTGAGTCCCCAGAGGCAAAACGAGCGCTTGCTGCCGATCTCGGCGCATTGGGTGTCGTGATGGTTTCACCGAATTATGAGACGATTCGCAGCCGTTTGAAGCCTTGGTTAAGTAGGGAATCGCTTTCCTTGGTGCGAGAGGAAGAGCCCAGTTCGGATGAAGAAACGCTTCCTATGTTTTTTGTTGGGGAGGAGACATTGGATGTGTGGCTGGGTGGTGCCGGATACAAATCATTGGCCAAATTGAAGAAGCGTGCTGCGAAACGAGGAGAATTTGACCGCGGTGCACTTGGTTTTTGGTCACTTCAAATGAGGGAAAGCAGGTCGGTGATAACTGCCCAGAATGTTTTGGGTTATTTGCCCGGTTCAGATTCAGTCTTAACAGAGGAACTTTTGATTATTACTGCTCATTACGACCACGTTGGCATCATCAACGGCGAAATCCACAACGGTGCGGACGATGATGGGTCAGGAACAGTGACGGTTTTGGAATTGGCCAGTGCATTTGCGACCGCTGCTGAAGCTGGTTACGGTCCACGCCGCAGCATCCTGTTCATGACAGTGGTAGGTGAGGAAAAGGGCTTGCTAGGTTCTGAATGGTATGCTGATCATCCGGTTTGGCCATTGGAGAATACCATTGCCAATCTCAACGTAGATATGATTGGAAGGGTAGATGATGCCCATGCGGATGACGAGCATTACGTGTACCTCATAGGAAGTGATAAGTTATCGAGTGATTTGCATGCAATCAGCGAGGAGGCCAATGAACGGTCTGTCCAGTTGGCATTGGATTACACGTTCAACGCGCCGGATGATCCAAACCGGTTCTATTACCGATCCGATCATTACAATTTTGCTAAGAATGGAATCCCAGTTATCTTTTATTTCAGTGGTGTCCATGAGGATTACCATCAACCAGGGGATGACGTGGAGAAAATCATGTTCGATAAGACAGCTGACATTGGGAAGTTAATCTTCCACACAGCCTGGGAGCTGGTTAACCGGGATGAGCGCATTCGAGTCGATCAAGTGAACGACTTCCCATCTGATCGTTAATTACTGGTTTTCAGATTGTTAATATGATTTCGGAACACACTCAACTCCAAATCATATGCTTCTCCAGTTGCTGGTCCGTTGAATCCAGAGTGAGTCAATAGTTGGCCTTTTCGGTTGATGAATAACGTGGTTGGAAAGCTTGCCACTTTTTCCAGGAAAGGGAATGCTGTCGTCGCCATCGCCTTGCTTGCTGGCCCACCCAATACAATGTTCCAAGGGATGCCGAGTGCTTCTTGATATTGTTGAATTCTGACCCAAGCTGCGTCTGGATCAATGTCGGCGCGGCGTTCGAAGGCGACACTGAGGAAGCCCACCTCGGGAAATTCTTTCTGAAGTGTTTTCAAGGCGGTGATTTCATCGAGGCAGTTAGGGCACCAAGTTCCCATGATGTCAATGACCATCACCTCATGTGTTAAATCGTCGAGGGTCCAGCGCACAGAGTCGCCTTCGACGCTCCAATGACTGAATTCAAACGCTACTCCCGGTAGAACCGGAGCGGATTGTGAGGTCAACGTTACGAGCGAGTCAAGTTGGATGGCACGGAAGGTAGAGGAGTAGTGATTGCCAGAATAAAAGAAACCATCAAGCCGACCAAGGGATGGTGTACACTCGAATTTGTACAAGTGGGCGCCGTCAAACGTTCCGAATGCCCAAGTGTTATCCGTTTCGATGTTCCCGGACAGGTACCTCAAATCACCCGTTTCGGTGGCCACAGTGCCCCTTAAATGGCTTCCGTGCTGGCTGAGTAGTAATGTGCCCATGGGAATCGTGTCGTCTGCAGGGAGGTAAAAATCCCAATGGGTTATTGATCCTGGTTGGTGTGCCTCCTGAGGGGCTGATGCAAACGCAAGAAGGTCAATGCGGTAGTTGTCCCTCAGCTGATCCGTCCAAACTCCTTGGAAGGTGTCTTCCACCCAATGTCCTGAAATGATCCCGTTGAAGGTGGGTAAATGGAAAGTTGAGTCGTTCGTCTGAACGCCAATAATTTCTTCGCTGTCATTTTGAATGACAATCGTGGTATCACTGAACCATCCGTTGAGATTCAACGCAGTTGAATCATTTAAGCGGAATTGCCAAGTGACTGGCCTTGAATGACGAGCGTCCTCACCACAACTGATAAACAGTGCGAAGGTGAGGACGCCCAAAGCAAGGACCAGGTGCTTCCTGGTTCTGTTCATTATAAATCGAATTTAATTCCTTGGGCCAACGGAAGGGTGGTTCCGTAATTGATGGTATTGGTCTGACGGCGCATGTAGGCTTTCCATGCATCAGATCCAGATTCACGCCCACCACCGGTCTCTTTTTCGCCACCAAATGCACCTCCGATTTCTGCACCCGAGGTTCCAATGTTGACGTTTGCAATGCCGCAATCGGATCCTTGGCAAGACAGGAAGAGCTCGGCTTCTCGGACACTGTTGGTCATGATGGCAGAGGACAGGCCTTGGACAACCCCATTTTGCATAGCAATGGCTTCGGAAAGCTCATTGTACTTCATAACGTACAAGATGGGCGCAAAGGTTTCGTGTTGAACAATGGTGAGGTCATTGGTGGCTTCTGCAATGGCGGGTTGCACGTAGCACCCGCTTTCATAACCAGGCCCCTCGACAACACCACCCTCTACCAAGAAGCGCCCGCCTTGTTCGCGAACGGACTGAAGAGCCGCGAGGTAGGTATTCACAGCGTCACGATCACAAAGTGGACCTACGTGGTTGTTTTCGTCCAACGGACTGCCAACGCGAAGCTGACCATAGGCAGACACGAGGTGTTGAATGACTTGATCGTAGATGGAGTTGTGGATGATGAGTCGGCGCGTGCTTGTGCAACGTTGACCGCAAGTTCCGACCGCCCCAAAAACCAGGGCGGGAATGACCATTTTAAGATCTGCTTCAGGTGTGATGATGACAGCGTTGTTCCCCCCTAATTCGAGAAGGGACTTACCCAATCGCGCTGCAACGGCAGTGGCCACCGCCTTTCCCATTCGGGTAGATCCTGTTGCGCTCACCAGGCCAACTCGACGGTCATTGCTCATGGCTTCTCCAATTGCAGCTCTGCCATTGACTACGCATGACAAACCGGCTGGTAGTTGATTTGCGTCAGCGACCTCGTTCCAAATGTTTTGGCAGGCGATGGAACAAAGGGCAGATTTTTCCGACGGCTTCCAAATGCAAGCGTCTCCACAAATCCAGGCAAGCGCAGTGTTCCAAGACCATACAGCAACCGGAAAATTAAAGGCTGAGATGATTCCAACCAATCCAACTGGGTGGTACTGCTCGTACATTCTGTGATAGGGTCGCTCTGAGTGGGTTGTCATGCCATAAAGCTGACGGCTTTGACCCACTGCAAAATCGCAGATGTCGATCATCTCTTGCACTTCTCCCAAACCTTCTTGGAGGCTTTTTCCCATTTCATAGGACACGAGGATTCCAAGTTCTTGCTTGTACCGGCGCAGGGCATCCCCAAATTGTCGGACAATTTCGCCACGCTTCGGCGCGGGTACGACTTGCCATTCTTTTTGGGCTTTGTCAGCGGCAATCACCGCCCGATCGTACTCCTCGTCTGTGGCTGTGCTGAAGGACGCGATGCGTTTTCCGTCGACGGGCGAGTAAGAATCAATGACTTCTCCGCTTCCAAATGATTCTTTACCGATCATGACGCCAGCGTTGTGATCGGAAATGCCTAATGTGGATAAAACCTGTTGAATGTCCATGTGGATTTTTTTGGCAAAGGTAGGGGTTGACTCACCGATGGCTGTTTATGAGACTCACCGGTGTTAAACCACTATAAATCAGTTGTTTACGAAATTCTATCATCGTCATGTGGTCGAACCACTACCTTGCACACGGGTAGTTATTTCCTTCAACCCACCCCTAATCTATCTCAAGGAGCGCTTAGGTGTTATGTTTCACGTGGAACATCACCGCCCAAACCGAACTACGAGCACAGCGAGGTCTGATTGCGACACTCCTGAAATCCTACTGGCCTGTCCCAAATTTTTGGGTTGTTGTTGAGTAAGTTTTTCACGCGACTCTGCACTGAGTGATTGGAGTGTCTGAAAATCGAATCCGGATGGAATGACTAAATGCTCAAGCTTTTTCATCTTAAGCGCCATTTCCCTCTCTTTTTCAATGTAGCCTGAGTATTTGATGGCGATGCTCGTGGACTCTATTACGTCTTGTGCTTGTTGCTCGATCAGGGGGTCTAGTTCAAGCAAGGTCAGCAGGTCCTTAAGGTCTACTTGAGGCCTAGCAGCGATGCTGTGTGCTTTTTGTTTTTGCTTAATCGGCTCAGAGTTGTTCTCAGCCAAGTAGTCGTTTATGAATGTGGGAGAGACAGAGGTTTTTTCCAGAGTACGGTGAAGTTTCTTGATGGCGTCCCGCTTGGTTTCGTATCGCTTGAGCCTTTGATCGGAAGCCAATCCCATAGCGTGAGAAAGGGGAGTAAGTCGTTCATCGGCGTTGTCTTGCCTGAGTAGTATTCGGTATTCTGCCCGGCTGGTGAACATGCGATAGGGCTCTTTTGTGCCCTTGGTTACGAGGTCATCAATCAGCACACCAATGTAGGCCTGGTCCCTTCCCAATATGAGGGGCTCCATGTTCCACGTGGAACGGGCTGCATTGATTCCGGCAATGAGCCCTTGCGAACCAGCTTCCTCATAGCCGGTGGTTCCGTTGATTTGACCCGCGAAATACAAGCCTTGGATGTTTTTCGTTTCCAGGCTGTGGTGCAATTGGGTGGGGTGAAAGAAGTCGTATTCTACAGCATATCCAGGCCTAAAAAACTTCACGTTTTCAAATCCAGGAACGGATCTCAATGCACGCACCTGCACCTCTTCAGGCAAGGACGTTGAAAAACCATTAACGTAAACCTCTACGGTATTCCATCCCTCAGGCTCCACAAAGAGCTGGTGGGAATCTTTGTCGGCGAAGCGATCTATTTTATCCTCGATGCTGGGGCAGTACCTTGGCCCTAAGCCCTGGATTCGTCCATTGAACATGGGTGAACGATCGAATCCGGTTCTTAGCAATTCGTGAACCTCGGTGTTGGTGTAGGTGATGTGGCAGCTTCGTTGCTTTGTCAGCGGAGGGGTGTCGAGGTAGCTGAAGCGTTTTGGATCTGCATCTCCCAACTGCTCTTCCATGATGGCGTAATTGAGGCTTCGTCCATCGACCCGAGGCGGGGTTCCGGTTTTCATGCGATCGCTGGTGAAGCCAAGGCTCACCAATTGTTCCGTGATGCCCGTGGCTGCTTTTTCACCGCTTCGTCCCCCTCCAAATGATTTTTCTCCAATGTGCATGAGCGCATTCAGGAAGGTGCCTGCTGTAAGCACAACGGATTTTGCGTGAATGGTGTGGCCCATGCCCGTGGTGACACCAACCACCCGATCCCCAGTAATGACGAGGCCGTTAACCATGTCTTGGAGAAAGTCCAGTTGTGGGATTTGTTCCAACTTCATTCGCCAGGAATTGGCGAATAACATGCGGTCATTCTGTGTTCTTGGGCTCCACATGGCAGGTCCTTTGGACTTGTTAAGCATGCGGAACTGAATGGCGCTTTCGTCGCTGACAATGCCAGAATAGCCCCCAAGAGCATCAATTTCTCTGATGATTTGACCTTTGGCAATGCCCCCCATGGCTGGGTTACACGACATCTGGCCGATAACGCCCATGTTCATTGTAATCAGCAGGGTGTGCGCCCCAAGATTGGCTGCTGATGCAGCGGCCTCGTTGCCAGCATGACCAGCACCAACCACTACGACGTCATAGGTAGGGTGAATCATGACTGTTCCACGTGGAACTTGTTCAACCACCGGTCTTCTTGTCTTCGCATTTCCTTTGCTTCGTCCTGGGTTTTATCTCCAAAACCACAAAGATGCAAAACACCGTGGGCACAGACGCGCCTCATTTCGTGGCTTGTGCTTACTTCATGGATTTTAGCGTTTTCCTTAACTCGATCTACCGATATGAAGAGATCTCCAGAAACAATGTCATCAACACGGTAATCGAAGGTGATGATGTCCGTGTAGTAATGGTGATCGAGGGACTCCATGTTGATTTGCAAGAGGTGCTCGTCCGAGCACAGAACAACAGCGATTTCGCCAATCCGAAACCCTTGACCTTCAATGATTTGCTGAAGCCACGCCCTCGTTTTGCGTATTTCTCTGAGCCGGTAATTGAGGTCCACTTTGTGGAACGTGATGCTTGTGCTCATGCAAATTTTAGCACAGGAGGCTTAAAGGTAAACGTCCTTGAATAGCAACTCTACAATCCTTCCCTCGTCAGAAAAGGTGCATTCATCAGACAGCTGGCGCATCAAGAATACACCTCGTCCGTTTGGTTTCTCAAGGTTTTCGTCCGCCGTTGGGTCTGGCACGTTCTCGAAATCAAATCCTGCACCAGCATCAGTTACCCGGAAGTAGAGGTTCTTTTCTTGCGTTTCGTACTCCACGACCACTTCCTTTTCTGGGTGCATCCGATTGCCATGTACTATGGCGTTATTGACTGCCTCAGTCATGGCAATGAGCACGTCGCCGTAGCATTCGTCGTTGAATGATCCCACATCACGCAGGTCGTCAATCAGGCGTTCGACAATCGAGAGGTTGTCAGGGGTGGATGGAAAACGCATTTCCTGCATGGTCTGAATCATGGGTGCTGTGGTTCTTCGGGACCGAGGTCTAAATTATTGAAATATTCGTTGACCCGTTCTCGGTAGTAGGGTAATAATTCAGGTGGGATTGTTTGCAACAATTCAGTCTCTTTTTCCTTAAACTTCAGATAATCAATTAGTTGTGGTGTTTCTGGAATTCGATCATCTCGTCCTGCACGTGATTTTCGCTGTTCGTCTTCTCCTCGCATGCGCTCAGCGTTCTCGGCTTCGAGGAGCCGAACCATCAAGTCTTGTTGCCGCATGATGGACTCTGCATTGAGGTTTCGATTCACCAGGTCTCGCTCCATCTCCTCCATCTCAGCAGCAATGGACTTCATTCCGTTGCCATTTCCACTCCCATCTTCATTCAATTCAGCAGCTTTCTTTTCAGCCATTTGACGAAGGGCAGATTGCTGTGCGGCGAGTTCTGCTAGTTCCTTGCTCAATTGCCTTCCCCCTTGGCCGCCCGCCTTGCCCATTTCTCCCTTCATCCGTTCCAGTTTTTCACCGAGGGCCTTCTGCATTTTTTTCATGTCTCCAGCACTGGGCGAAGAGGATGGTGCGCCATTCCCGCCGGGTTTTTGGCAGTTTCCAGAACCGGGTTGCCCCTCTGCCATTTGTTGTTGCATCGCACGCAGCGCTTCATCCAACATCAAAGCGAGGTTGTTGAAGCTGGTCATGACGTATTGCTGCTGTTCCGTGATGACAGCGGTTTGGCGATCACCAAATTGACCCAGCGCCTTGTCCATGTGGTGTTTGACCAGTCCGATTTCATGGTTGACCGTTGAGGCCAATACAGTGATGCGCTTGCTCAAAGCCAAAAGGCTGTCTTCTACCATCCGGGCATCCGACTGAAGCCGTTGCTGCGTTTGGCCATGATCCACGTAGGCGGGATCATCTGCAGCAGTTCCGCGCACAAGTTCCATCACCTCTTCTTGGTCAAACGAAAGCGTGATGATGTTCTCTAAAAGTGCCCGGAGTGCATCCATGTCTTCTTCAAGGGATTCCTCCTGGCTTTGCTGCATCATTTGATCCATTTGCTGGGCCATTTGCTGCATTTGTTCTCCAGCACTGTTTTGTTTTTCAGACGCCTTTTTGGATTTCTCTTTTTCGAGTTGATCCGAGCTTTCCTGCATCGATTCTTGGATGGACTGCTCTTCTGTTTCTGTGTCGAGCATGGGGTTGGGGGACTCGAGGGACTCGTTCTTTTCTTCCAGCTCGTTTAAACGTTCCATAAGTTCCTCAAACGCTACGTTGAGGCTGTCCTGTTTTTCTTTGATTTCTTCGTTGGGGAGGGACTCTTGTTCCGTTTGTTCGGCCAAATCCAATTGCTGTTCGGCTAGTTCTTCCAGGTCTTGCATGACCTCTTCCATCCCCACTTCCCACTCCATTTGTTTGAACTGTTCTAATGCTCGATCCAGTTCCTTCTCTAACGACTCTTGATCCACCTGCATGGACTCAAGTTGCTCCTGGATTTCTTCCAAATCTGGATTCATTTCCTCCAGAAGCTTCTGCATCTCAGCGTACAATTCCCTCAACTCGTCATTCATGACTTCATCGAGCAGTTGTTGCAGTTGTTCTTGCTTTTGGAGAATTCGTTCCTCGGTTTCTGAGAATTCACTTGACCGCTGGTCTTTGCGCTCGTTGGCCTGCTTCAGGTTTTCGATTTGTTCTCGAAGTTGCTCCTGCTCCTTTAAGAACGCCTCCAGCGCACGCTTGTCTTGGTAATCGAATGTTTCATCTTCCCTCAGGCGCTCCTTCAATTCTTCCATTTCTCGGCTGAGGTTTTGAGCCTCTTCCAAAGCGGATTCAATCTGATTTTCAATCGCGCTGCTTTCCTCTTCACGCTCTTCCCGGAGTTCTTCGGAGGTCGGCGGAGCGAATGTTCTTGTGGTGCTTCGGCTGGATTTGGCGCCATGAACGCCATCGTTGTCCCAAACCTCGAAATAGTATTCGACCACGTCGCCTTGAACTACACCCAATTCACCCCAGTCAATGGTGTGGAAAAAGGCATCAGATCGACCCGTTGGGCGAGCCAATTCGATGGTTTGCTCGGCTTGATTTTCTATCCATTTCACACGGAGAGCCAACCGCGAAAAGCCATAATCATCCCGCAACTCTCCCGAACAATAAACAAGTTTTCTCGAGCTGCTATCGGCAGCCTCGCTTACCCGAATGGTGGGCCTTCCATCTGGAATTACTTGCACGGCGTATTTCAGGGAATCCGGAGCACCAAGGGCAGCGTTGGAGGGAATGATCCAATACGTTTGGCTCTGCATCGCGGTGTGAGACGCAGTCCTTCTACCCCCCGTTGTGAGCTGGTTTTCTATGACTTCATTACCAAATCGTAGCTGGATTTCATCAGCGTCAAGTGGGGTCAATGTCCACTTCAATCGCGTTCCCTCAGGGACCACTAGGTCGCCGACGTTTTCTTGTTGAATGATTCCACGCCCAGTGTAACGCGGTGTTTCTGCTTGCAAGGTAAAACCACCCAGCGCGGGGACCGGTAGGGCCCTTAAGTTGAATTCTTCAGACCGCCACCTCCCAGAGACAAATCGAAAGGAGAAATTTTCACGAACCACTGGAAAACGGTAGGTGAACCCCCCATCTGTCGCGGTGGGTTGCATGCGGTAACGGCCAGATTCAGTTTCCAAGTGAACCAATGCGGGAATTTGTTCCCCCACTGTTTTCACCTCAACCGTGAACGAGCTGTTTTTTGCGCACGACAAGTCTTCGTTGATCAGCTCAAAGGAAAAGGGTGGGGGGGCAATGAACTCCTGGCGGTGCGAAATGAGTCGCTCTGTAGGTTCGGTCACCCAGCTGGGCTTCCAAAGACCAACAATCAAAAGCACAACCAAAGGGGGCATCGCATATTTCAGGTACCTCGCATTTTCCTTCAAGTTGATTGCGGCCACAAAAGGAATGGGCCGCAGCGTTTCCGTCCGCTGATCAATGCTGGCAAGGAGCAGTTCTTTGGATCCATTGGAAGCGCTCTTTTTCGCATCGCGTTGCAGTTGAAGGGTGTTGAGGAGTCGGTCTGCAATCTCGGGAAAATGGTCGCCTACAATTTTTCCTGCATCATCATGCGACAACCCCCCTGCAAGTTGGGCCCACTGCAGACCGGGCCAAAGAACACCCCTCAAAAAAGTTCCCCCGCTTGCCAACACAAACACCCAAAATAGAACCGTCCTTCCCCCAACACCAAATTGACCCAAGGATTCAATTCCGGCGACCACAATGAATCCCAACCCAGCGACAGAAAGCGTGATCAACAAACCACGGATGACCTGATTCCGGTAGTACTTGCGGATGAAAGCATCCAGCTTGTCTATGAGGATATTTGCCTGAGCCATGGATTACGAAGTTACGGAGAAGCCAGCCCGAGGTTGCACGAAGTGATGGAAGGATAATTCCCCACCTTGTACTTCTTTAACGCCGAATGGGTAATTTCGCGCTTCTGACCCATGAATGAATTGACAATGAACCGACTTAACGATTTGATATTCAGCCTTAAGTCGCTAATGCTGCTTGCAGTCATTGGCACCACACAGCTTGCATACGGACAATTGGTCATCAACGAAGTTGATGCGGAAATGGCAGGCATAGACACCAAGGAATTTGTTGAGCTCCATGGCCCGGCGAACCTCTCGTTGAATGGGTTTTCATTGGTGTTCATCAATGGGGTGACAGATGCCGTGTACCAGTCGTTTTCTTTGGACGGGTTGAGCCTGAATGCTGACGGCTTTTTCTTGGCTGGCGGCCCGGGCTTGGAGAATGTGGATCTGGAGTTGCCTGAAAATTTCATGCAACCCGGAGGGGATGCTGTTGCCGTCTATGACAACACAGTAGACGCTTTTCCAATCGGTGCCCCCGCTACGAATGAGGACCTGTTGGACGCCATGGTTTATGGAAACAGCTCTCCGACTGACTTCAGTTTGATTTCACTTTTGGTCCCTGGCCAAACTCAAATCAACGAGAACAGCAATGGAGCCTCCAGCTACCAAAGTTCAGCCCGCCTTCCTGATGGTGGCTTGCCTTTGGATCAAGGCGCATTCGTGCAACAGACACCCTCTCCGGGATATTCGAATGTGCTGGCGTGTGACGGTGGCAACATTGCTTTAGCCAACCCTGCCAATGCTGAGGTTTGTTCTGATCAAGGGGTGGTTCAGGTAGCGTTTGTTCATACATCGGATGCTGCTACGGCGAGTGTTTCACTGGCCCTAGTGAACCCAGACACGGGGTTGATTTTGGATGTTTTTGCTGGAACAGTAGCCAATTTTGAAGGGTATGGTGATGCCGCAATTGAGGTTTGGGCCGTTTCCCATGATTTCCCCTTGGATCCTGCAACGACGGATGCGGGAATGCCCGTTGATGGAATTTCAAATGGCGGTGGATGCACCTCATTGAGCTATGCCCCCGTTACGGTTTTGACCGTGACGTGCGAGGCGCCCTCGTGTGACGGAGGTGTCGTAACAGACGCAGGGGGAACACCGACAGCTTTGGGATGTGCTGGATTTGAAAACGCCATCATTTCCTTTGGATACACGTCAGAGGCATTTGAGGCAGATTATGTGTTTTGCATCACGGATGAAGCGGGTATGATTTTGGATACCGTAAGCTACCCGACGTACGATTTCTCTGCGCTTGGCGCAGGCAGTTATCAGGTTTGGGGGGTGAGCGCTTTGGATGGTTTTGTTGAGTCTACATTGGCGGCTGGCGAACCGGTAACAGAGGTGATGGGAATGACTTGTGATAGCCTGTCAATCGGCGCGTTGGAGGTAGAGATTTTGGAATGCGAAAGCGGAAGCTTCTGCGAGGAAATTTTCATCAGCGAGTACGTCGAGGGGAACAGCAACAACAAGGCCATTGAGCTTTATAACCCCTCTCCAATCGACATTGACTTGTCCACTTACGTGATTGAAACCTGGAACAACGGGGCGTCGGAGCCCACGAATCAACAATCCCTCGAGGGCATTCTTCCGGCAGGCGAAGTGTTTGTTTTGATGAACGCGAACGCGGTTCCGGAATTGGCGGTGGAAGGCGATTTGGTGAGCCAAGCGACGTGGTTCAATGGAAACGATGTCATTCGGTTGTTGAATGGGTCAGAAGTGATAGACCAAATGGGCGTAATCGGTCCAGATCCAGGCGAACCCTTTGAGGTGGCCGATGGAACGGGGTCCATGGCGGAATACACCCTCGTCAGGAAGGCCAACGTATCTCAAGGAACAACGGATTGGGCTTTGGGCAGCCAGCAGTGGGACGTGTACCCGCAAGACACATTCGATTTCATTGGCGATCACAGCGCGAGCTGCGGAGGAACACCTCCCATGCAAGTGGGGTTTGCGGCCAGTGAATTGTATGTCGCTGAAGGAATGGGCGCATCCATTGTGATGCAGGTGGGATTCCCGCTACAACAGGCAGATGTTCAGGTCAACGTCATCGGAGGCGATGCCGTTTTGGGAGAAGACTACCCAGGCATTTACCCCTTGAATTTCTCTTTTGAAGTGGGGCTTTTGAACGACCTCTTCTTCACGTTCGCCCCCATCAACGATGAGGACCCAGAACCACAAGAGGACGTGATTTTGGAGCTGACTGTGGTGCAAGAGGATGTGGAGGTTTTGATCAGCCAACTGACCATTCACATCTTACCATCTGATTTAACGTACCCTGTTTATGACATTGTTCAGGTGCGCCCAATCAACCCAAATGGAGTGGCGGATTCGCTTGATGTTGCCTGTGAACTGAGAGGAATAGTGCACGGTTGGAACGATTACCCCTCTGCTTTCCAGTTCACTTTAATCGACGAGACGGGCGGCATCAACGTGTTCAGTCCGGTTTCGAATTTTGGCTACACCGAGGTGGTTCCAGGAGACAGTGTTCGCATCCGTGGGTACATTGATCAGTATGCGGGATTGACTCAAATCATCGCCGACACCTTGATTTATGAAGGGAGTGGTTTCACCACGCAAGAGCCTTTTTTGGTGAATGAGCTCGATGAAGACACGGAGTCGCGCATTGTGAAGTTGAAGTGTGTTGAGTTGGTGGACCCCGCGCAGTGGACGAATTCAGTTCCAAGCTTCGAGGTGGACATCACCACCGGGGCAAACGTCTACAGCATGCGAATTGATGCCAACACGGATCTCTTCGGCTCGGAGGCCCCAATGGGAACCTTTGGGGTGGTAGGCATTGCAGACCAGCGCGACTTTGAAGCGCCATACTTTTCAGAATACAGGATTTCGCCAAGGAACCAATTCGACTTATCGGAACCGGTTGTTTCGGATTTCACAGTGGAATCCCCGTGGTCGCTCACTGGTGGTCCTTTGAACATCTCGAACAATTCTACCGGTGCAGGCGGGTATTATTGGACATTCGGCAATGGCGATTCCAGCCAGGACCAACTGCCGAGCTACGAATACAGCGAGGAAGGTGTGTATACAGTTACCCTCAACGTGACGAGTTTGGATGGAAACTGTTCAGCGCAGTCGACCAACCTCGTGAGCATCATTGTTGTGAGTGTAGAGGAGGCATTTGCTGAATTGGGTGCACACCTTTGGCCCAACCCCGCGCAACAAGGAACCTCCGTGCGATTGGAAGCACCCCTTGCGGGAAGGTGGTCTTTGCATTCCATGCAAGGTCAGCTGCTGCTCACGGGTCAACAAACAAGTGCAGGGCCCACCCGCATTCCAACGGAGGGCCTAGTTCCAGGCATGTATGTGATTCAGCTTGAATCGAATTCTGGCACTTCAACTCAGGCTGTTCGCTTGGTTGTTCAGTAAGCGATAGGGGTCAACAGATGTTCCCAAATTGACCGAGAAAGGCCAGCAGGTCGCCAACGCTGATGACGCCATCTTCGTTGAAATCTCCTGTGCACCCGTCTCCGCAGTTTTGAAGCTCAACAGCATCATTTACCCCATCTCCATCGCTGTCTGCATCATCTGGGTCGGTCATGAACAAGGTCAATTCTACGGCGTCACTTAAACCATCTCCGTCGGAATCTGAGCAGGCATCTCCCAGTCCGTCAGAATTGAAATCGGACTGGTCTTCGTTCGCCAATGAAACGCAATTGTCATACAAATCAGGAACCCCATCTCCGTCGCTGTCCGTCAAATTCCCGGCAGCGGCCAGGTCAGCAATGATCAGGAAATGATCTGATGCGTCTTCGCTGTCACTTGAATTCAAACTAAATTGAAATAACCGCGCTACGGACATCACACCAGTGTTCAATGAGAAGGCATGAAGAACGGGCGCTACGTCATCTCGGGTGATGATGTAATCGAGTTTACCTGGAATGAATTCACTGAAGGGGTTTTCCCAAGTGAAGTCGATGGGCAGATCGGATTGTAAAATGGGCCATTCCGTTAGGTCACTTCCGTCGGCATCCGGCGCAAAATCTGGTCCGTAGGTGGACTCATCGGAAATGTCGCCTGTGATCAAGGTGTGAATCGGACCGGCGAGCCCCACCATGTTCAAATCTCCACCAAACACCGCTGGCGCAGTTGAGGCAAGTTGGATGGTTCCATCCGTATCATAAGCATCGCGCATGAAGGACATGAATTCGTCCGCCTCGGATTGTCGCTGGGCCTCATTGCTATTGCCCCCGCAACATTTCAAGTGGCTGGAAGTAAATAACATGGGGTCTTCCCAACCCGGTACTCCCTCAATGATGACCGGGAACGACCTGAAAACGTCAGCGAAGCTGGAGGCAATGGGATACTTGGACGCGACCATGAGGTCGTAATCATCTTTCACAACGTACCAGGACCCTGATTCCAGAGGAAGCCACGCGTTGAGCTTGTTGGTCATGCTGGAGGCACTGGTGTTGCTTACCTCGGAAAAGCCGATGATGTCGGGGTCTGCGGCTGTCAGCAACCGGTTCATGGCCGCTTCGGCTCCGGTTTGCCCCAATCGGTTGTTGAGGTTCCAAAACCCAATCCGCACAGCTGTTTCTTCGTGACGGTCCAAAGACAGCATGTTTTCGGGCGCCTCGCTCATGCTCAGAGGATGCGCCGCTCCACCTGATGGAAAAGCAACTGACCCGTCGTACCAGGCTATGCGGGAATTGGAACTCTCGGCCATGTTGCAATCGCTCCTGCGAATGGCCAATTCGAAATGCGTGGAACTGTAGGTCGGAGCACAGTGCATTCCGATGTCATTGAGCCCTTCACTTCCGCTTCCACCCGTGTATCGAATGACGGATCGTTGGGGCCAATTCACCAAAACATCAACCCCGAGGCCCAAATTCGCATAATTCGCACCCGTTGTGGGGTCGTCATCGGCATCAATGAGCAGGAACTGGCTGTTGGGGAGGATGGTTTCGTCCAGTGCAATTTCAGAGGTGAATTCAATCCGGACAAAAAGCCAGTCAGCATTCGATGCCAATTCAAGGGAAGAGTAATCCCCATAACCCTCAGACTCCCAAACATTTGCTCCTGACCAGTCGTTGAAGACTCCATCGAGTTGAATTTGGGCGAACACCCCAATTGGAAGGAGCAAGGCGAATGCAAAAAGGCAGTGTTGAGGTTTCATGTAGAACAAGGATTGATGAACCGAAGTTACGGGTACTTTTGGGCGCATGACACGCACGCAAAGCACCTGGTTGCTCCACTTTACGGTGATCATTTTTGGATTCACCGGGATTTTGGGGAAGCTCATCACCCTTCCCGCTGATCGGCTGGTGTTTTGGCGGGTGTTGATTGGGGGTGGACTGATTGCTTTGTGGTTGATTGTTCGAGGACGGCTGAAGCGTTTTCCCAACGGGGTGCGTTGGAAGGTCGTCGGTGTGGGCTGGATTGCTGCAGCTCATTGGGTCACTTTTTTTGCGAGCATTCAAATCAGTACGGTGTCGGTTGCCCTTGCGACATTGGCGGTTACGCCCCTTTTTGTCAGCTTCCTCGAGCCCTTGATTCATAAAAGGAAGGTGGATGTTCGTGAAATTGCTTTAGGAATCGTCATCTTGTTGGGGTTGCTTTTGGTGCTTTTTGCGCCAGGTTTGGAATCTGGGGGGATTTCGGCTGCATGGTCTGGATTCACTGAAGGGGGTGATCACGTGGTTGGTGTTGGTCTGGCCCTTGTTTCTGCGGCTTTAGCGGGTTTGTTCAGTGTGCTCAATTCGGTCTTGGTAAAGCAGTACGATTCTGCAAATTTGTCGAGGCTCGAGTTGTTGGGGGCTGCCATGGGTTTGGCCTTGCTTTTTGCGCTCCAAGGGGATCTTTTTGAGCGATCGTTCTGGGCTATATCCGCCCAAGACTGGATTTGGATTGGTTTGTTGGCGACGGTGGCTACATCGTTTGCCTATTTGGCAAGCATTGAGGTGATGAGGCAGTTGACCCCCTTCACGATTGCCCTAGCCATCAACATGGAGCCGGTGTACAGCATCGTTTTTGCTGCTTGGTTCTTCGATGAGGCCAAAGGGTTGAATGGGTGGTTTTACCTCGGGGCCGCCACCATCATTGGAACCGTTTTCATCAACAGTGTTTGGAAGAGCTGGAGAAGAAGGCGAACGAATCGGATGCAGTCGTTCGTCAATCCTCAAGCGTGAACAAATCCGAGGCGATCGCATCGCCGATGAGCCATCGATCCTCAGGAATCCTCCATTGATTCCCTGCGGTCGGTTGCAGATCTCCGCGTGCAACGGCTGCATCCCAGGCGCGTTGTTCCAGTTGGTCTGGTCTTCGATTGAATTGACTTTCCAGTTGATCTAAATCGATGCCTCGAGCGGTTCTAAGGCCTGTCATGATGCGCTCATTGTAGCGATCCACCGGGGTTAAAATATCCCATTCGGCTGGAAGGGTACCTGACTTGCTGAGGGCTCGCAAATAGTTGGGGTTGTTAGGACGGTTTGCATAGCGATTCTCTCCATCAAATCCGTGGGCACCAGGCCCGATTCCTAGGTAAGGTACTCCTTCCCAGTAGCGCGCATTGTGCACGGCGTGACCACCAGGTTGGGCAAAATTAGAGACCTCATAATGATCCCATCCTTTCTGCTGTGCGCTGTTGCAAAGCGACAAGTAAGCCGCTTCAACCAGGGACTCTGGCGCTTCTCGTTCCAGTCCTTTCGCCACCCTAGCGCCCAAAACGGTGCGAGGCTCAACGGTCAGTAAGTAAGCGCTTAGGTGGTTGATTGGCAGCTCCATTGCCCGCATCAAATCATCGTTCCAGCCCACCAAATCCCTTCCAGGCAATCCGTACATGAGGTCGAGCGTCATGCGCTGAAAGCCAAGGTTAGCCGCCAAAGAAATGGCTTCCGCAGCTTCTACTCCAGTATGGGTTCTGCCCATCCATAGCAACGCTGAGTCGTCGAATGTTTGAACCCCGACGCTCAACCGGTCAACGCCCGCTTTCAACCACCCCATCAGGTTGTTTGCGTTGAGGTCTTCGGGATTGGCCTCCAGGGTGATTTCATCGAATGTTGAATCAGGAAATTCAGTCTTTACTGAATGGATGAGCCGTTCGATTTGGTGAGCGTTTAATACGGAAGGCGTTCCTCCTCCAAAGTAGATGGTGCGTGGGGAACCCTTGGCTCTCCAATCCTCCGCTCGAATGCCCAGCTCCCGAATCATGGCTTGCACCATTTCTTCCACCGATGTCAGTTTTGTACTGAAGTGAAAGTCGCAATAGTGACAAGCTTTTCTGCAGAATGGTATGTGGAAATAGAGGCTGAACACGGCGGCAAGTTCGGGTGAAAATCGAACTAACTTGCAGCATGCAATACGAAGTTCGATGGCCCGATGGCCAAAAGGCCCTGACGAATACGACGAATTCGGAGCAATCAGTTTGGACGCCGCAAGGACCGTGTGCTTGGGATGTCCGGGTGGGAAACCGGAACCATAGGATTTTGTTGTTATCGGGACCCGATAGCCAAGGACACGTGCAATTGAGGCTGGATGGGGTGAAGTGGTCGGCTTCAGTGGTGGACGAGCAAATGATGCTGTTGGAGCGAATGGGCATGAGCACGGAGGCAGAGGGGGTAGATCGCGAGTTGTTAGCCCCCATGCCTGGAAAGGTGTTGTCAATTGAGGTTGAGCTGAATTCGCTGGTTCAAGAAGGCGATCCCCTCCTTGTTTTGGAGGCCATGAAAATGGAAAACGTACTGAAATCGAGCCGTGCTGGCCGCGTCGAGCGCATCGAGGCGGTTGCGGGTACCGCCGTTGAAAAAGGCGCAGTTTTAATCACCTTCGCAGACGAATGATGAAAGGAATCCGTTTACACCTCACCATGAGATGCATCTTTCTTATGCTTTTCGCTTTGGGAAGCACCCGCGCCACCGCGCAAGATTGCAACAACCCACAGTTGATTTGCGGAGAAGCACCGACGGCCATTGGCCTCAGCAACCTACAACCCGTCACCTATGAGTGCATGAACGCACCGTATACGCTGTTCCTGCAATTCACGACGAACTTAAACACGAGCTTCACGGGGTCGGTTAACCTCCATTTCGACGCCATGAATTGCGGCACGGACGGCGTGCCCGACATCATTCAGGCGATCATTGTAAAGCCAAATCAGCAAGATTTCTGCAATGACCTGGCCTACACCCCGGTTTCTCCATGCTTGGATGTAACCGGCCCTACAACCCTGTCCACGGTGGGCTTAACCCCCAACACCGACTACCTCATCATCTTAGGAACCGCGCACGAACCAACGAATTCCCCGTGCTCGATGACCCTGAGCTTAACGGGTTCGGCGATTGGAATCAACGCGTGTTGCACCGCAAACCTCGCCCAAGGACAGAGTGCCGAAATTTCGGTCGTGGGCGGCGATCCAGCCTTGGGATATGTTTGGTCGCCAGAGTATTACATCACCCCCACAACGGGAGAGCAGGTCACTGTTTCCCCCCTCAACACCACAACATACACAGTGTCCGGTTTCATTGGGGCATGCGCGTATTCTGATGCTGTCACGGTCACCGTTGGGAATCCACTTGACATTCCCAACAGCTTCACACCCAATGACGATGGATTCAATGACTTTTGGTCCATACCTGATTTGATTCCCTACGATCGGGCACGGCTGTTGATTTACGACCGATGGGGCCAAGTTGTTTACAGAAGCACGGGGTATCCAAAACCCTGGGATGGAAACCGAAATGGCAAGGCGGTGCCTGAAGGGGCATATTACTATACCATTGACCTCAACGACGAAGGACTAAACCTTCCCACAATTACGGGATCCATTACGTTGGTAAGATGAAGAAAACATTCCTTTTATCCATTGCCATAGCGGGGTTTACCGTTGTTTTTGGTCAGCAATTCCCAATGCGTTCAACTGGGTTGTTAAACCCCTTTCAAGACCACGCTGCTGCTGCGGGTAGCCGGGAATGTTTGGATTTGCACATGGGCTTTCGAAGCCAGTGGTCAGGGTTTGAAGGGGCTCCTTCAACGGGGTTCGCAAACCTGCATGGCCAGCTCCTATCCAACGGGCCCAACTTCTCGGGTGTGGGTGCTCGGATTGAGACAGATGAG
>DAISXU010000002.1:0-11242 GCA_036825655.1 Flavobacteriales bacterium
GTGACGGGCAAGCGCGGGAGAGGGGGGTTAAGTGACGCAGGTTTGAATATTGTCCTTATATGACATCGTTTTACGCGCAAGGCATATCATGTGATGAATCATGACAATTTCATCGATAGCAATTGGAACAATTTCGGAGGTGTTTCGAGCAAAATACGGTCCATTTCGGTCGATTTGGATCACTTGCTTTTATTCAAATGTGGAATTGGGGGATGCTCATGAAGTCCGAGGAAGCTCCCTAATTTTTCGGAAGCTCCCTCCTCCGCCAAGTTGATTTCAAGGAAGTTTGATTTGCCTTTGAAATGGTTCCTCATTCTTGCATTGTGGTTGTTGTAAACGGCCTTCCAAGTTGCCATGTCGTAAGGATCCATGGATTCATCGGGGACGTATCGCTTCATGGCTTCGTAGTGAAAAGTTGGGCTGATGTAATGCACGCGCTTGATGTCCTCCCACGAGATGTCCTCCTTTCCTCCATGCCAGAGTTTGCTGTGAAACTGCTTGTGGCTCCGAAACCACTCCTCATCGTTGTTGCGAACGCTCAGAATGAAACGTGTATCGGGCCACCGTTGTTCAATGGCCTCGATGAATGCTGGTGTGGAGGTGGCAAACGGGGAGTCTTGAAATGTTTCCCATTCACTCATGGCTTGGAATATCGAAGTCCAGTTGCCACTCTGGTAGAGTTGAGTCATTTTTTCGAACTCACGTTGGGGAGAGGTCAAAAAGCCTACTGATTTAAAATAACCGTTGAGCGAGGTCGTGCCTGTTTTGTTGTAACCTACCACTACGATTTTAGGAGTTTTCCGTTTTTGAACCAAAAGCACATGTTGGCGATGGCGCCTTTGCTGGATCATTCGTTGAATTCTTCTTTTGATGGACTTGAGGATTTCAATCATGGCATCGGTTGAGTAGTTTCGGCCTTTACGGTTTTCTTGCTGTGCATTGTTTGGAGGGTGTAGGAACTGGCCTGAACTTCGGTTTCAGGTATGAACTGAATCTGACAGGTGTCCCCGGGCGACAGGCTCATTCCATTGTTGGTAAAATGGCCGGGTACATCTGCGGTGAGGAAAGCGATGGGTTCGTAATGAGAGGTTACGAGGGTGAGGTTGCTTCCTGCAATGGAGATGGACGGAAAAGTCGGCGGTTGGGCAAAAGCTACAGGACTAGTCCAAAGAGCTGTTCCGTTGAGGGTCGATTGAGAACCGTTCGCGGACCAACTCAGGTACGTGTGAAGTGGGTCGGAATTCCAATCGTTTATTGGACCAAAATTAATCGCAGTGTTGCTCTGATGGCCGGCTCGAATTGGCCGGCTTTTCACTTTGACGGCATGCCCATCGGGGAGTTTCAATGACAACGTCATCGCGCCCTCAATGGGGTCCATGGATTCGTTGACAAGCAAGAAGATAAGGGAGTCTTGACGTTCCCTTTGCCAGATGAGGGCTTGAGGGGCGTTGGCACGTTGCGCAGCGTAGTGTCCCAATTTCCATCTTCCAGCGTGGTCGATGGTGGACCAAGAAACCGCGGGCCAAACATCGTTCAATGACCAATACAGCGAACCCGCAATCCTACCGTTACTGGTGCGGTGCCGCTCAAGCGCTTGCCGCAGGCCTTCCGCCTGGGTCGCTTGACTTCGAAAAATCCAATCTTCCAGGTCATTCGTTTGAGGAGCACCAACAGTTTTTTTCATGAAATGCATCATCATGTCCCAACCATCGAAGCCTGGCTCAAGCCAGTCCATTTTACTTCGTTGGCGAAATTGCAATGCGCGATCTGTAAAATGTTCAATTCCTGCCTCCTTGAGGGTGTGTTTATCAGGCAAACTCTGGAGGCCATATTCGCTTGCAAACCTTCCAGAATGGGAGCTGTAGTAGTCAAAATCTTCAAGTCCAAACCAAATTCCCCAAGCATGTTCGTCCCCCGAATTGGGCTCACCGTGAGGAGAGCTGGGCCAATAAAATGAGGGACTATGTTGTTCAACCAATGCCGGCAACTGGTTTTCAAAGAGCGCTGAGTAAGCTCCCCATGCCTTGACCGAATCTGGACCATGCAGGGCATACGCATCCTGCCAACCCCATCGGTCCCAAGCCAATTCTGATTCGTTGTTGCCACACCACAATGCAATGCAGGCATGGTGTCTGAGACGTTTTACCTGCTCTTCAGCTTCGAGCAATACGTTTTGTTGGAATGCTTGATTTCCCGGAATCATGGAACAGGCAAAGGCAAAATCTTGCCACACCAAGAGGCCTGCTTCATCGCAAGCATGGTAGAAGGCTTCAGGCGGGTACCCACCCCCTCCCCAAACCCGAATCATGTTCATGTTCGCGGCAACTGCCTGGTTCACGAGTTCACCCCAGCGATCGGCAGCCCTCGAAGGGAAAAAGTCAGGAGGTACGACATTGGCACCTCGGGCCTGCAAGGGAACGCCATTGATAACAGCCTGAAAGGAGGTGCCGTATGCATCGGTTTCCTGCCGCCATTCGATGGTCCTTAAGCCAAGAGCATGTTGGTGCTGCGCACCGCTTGATTGGTGTGTCCAAGAGAGTTGCTGCAAGTGCGGTTCACCAAGCCCGTTGGGCCACCACCTGGATGGGTTCTCCCAAATCAGAGTGTCTCCAACCCAATGATGCGGAGATTCACAGCTCAGGGTCCACTCACCGTGATTATGAACCAGCACCCGGGCTTCATTTGGAAGGGCGCTGAGCACTTCGCACCAAGGCACGGAAGAATCATCAGTCCCACGCAGGTCGCGGTTGATCCAATTCACCGCATGTGTGATGCCCGGCCCGGCTAATCGCGGCCCCCAATCCCACCCAAATTGGTAGGCGGCTTTGCGCGTGTACGGACTTGTTTGTTTCCCGATGGGCCGGTTTTCATTGCTACAAGGAACGGGGAATTCATGGTTCGCAAGCCGTTCAGCACCGGCGACGGCAACGGGCATAAAGGTCACGACCAGTTCGTGATCTCTCGAGCCAGCTGCAAACAGAGCAGTTCGCCACGTGCGATGGGCATTGTCAGCCTCAAGCACAAGCTGCCCATCCAACCAGACAGAGGCATAGGTGTCAAGCCCTTGGAATTCTAAAAATGTGGAGTCCTGCGGATTCCATGAAATTGGGGTTTCGAAGGTGCAGGAGTAGCTCCACTGCTGGTCTTCTACCCATTGTACATCTTCCTCGTATGTTCCCCAAAATGCATCTGGGACATGCCCCGCCCGCTGAAGATCCAGTAGCACATGGCCTGGGACTTGAGCAGGTGCGTGCAAGGAGTCATTGCTAACTTCCCAAGCCGGGGCCAGCACAACAACTCCGGTTTCGGGGGCACTGCATGCAACGAGAGCACAGAGGCTGATCGTGAAGAAAAGCGAACTTTTCATGGGACCAGCAAGTTACCAAAGATTCAAGCACTCGTTGCGCGCAAAAGCATGCGTTTGGCAATCGGAAGGAGTGTCTCTTGCAAAGGAAAGCCCATGGTGGCGCGCACCAGGAACGTGGCGGGGTTGGGTAGGTCGTGGAATCGCTTCATCAAGTCCATTTTGATTTTCTCTATGGACTCGCCCAATCGCTTGTAGCGTTCATCAACAGGTTCCATGGCAATGCGCACCATGCGGTCTGCATCCGTTTGAATCCAACTTTTCGAGTACCGGTAAGTTCTCAAGAAGTGCTGACTTTCATCGAAAACAACGAGGTAGCCATCGTTGGTGTACAAGGGGACCAAGCCGATGGGTGTGAATTCAATTTGGTCTTCGACGAAATCAAAGAGATCCCGCCCTTCATCCAATGCACGATCCAATTCCGGAATCGCAAAACCAAGGCAAGCGTCCAAATACGCTTCGAATTCATCGTGTGTACTTTCTTGCCTGAAAAGGAGCTTCATCTCCTTCCAATCCAATCCTATGAAATCCCTCGTTTTACTTTCCAGTTGCGCAAGTCGCGCCTCTTGTAACGCATACAATGACCTGTGCTGTTCAATGACTTCCGAAAGCGCAGGATACACCCTTCCGTTGTTGAAATGGCGGTGAACGCCCTGCATCCACGCCAAAAAGAGGTACTGCTTGTATTCAGCGTCCATGGCCCCTTGCGTGAGCCATTGATTCGAAAAATCAGCGGATTGAAACGTCATTTCACTAAGGTTTACACTTAGTGTAACGCGCAGGTTGGGCTTAGGTTTCACTTTGTCGGGGACCAAAGATGCTAGGCGAACTTGACTTTCGATTTGGACTCACTACTTTTGCAAAGCAAAAACTATGTTTGAAATGAAAAAAGTTCTTTACACACTCCTTGCTGCAGGAGTATTTGTTGCCGCTGGATGCGGAGGTGAAACCGTAGAATGCGAAGGTGACAAGGCCATCATCCGCGTTGTAAACAACACCGTATGTACCCCGGACATCGAAATCGATGGAGATTTGATGGAGGCTGACATGCCAATTTTGGACTCTACTGAATATGAGGTAGATGCTGGATCTTACACCGTCCGCGCGAAAATGGCATTCATCTCAGCATGCGAGGATCGCTCTGAGACCATTGAAACGGAATGTGGTGGTTTGTACCGATTCGAAGTCTACGTAGACTAAATCAATAGAATTTTGTGTTAAAAGCTCCTGCAGCGTCTGCTGTTGGAGCTTTTTCATTTTATTTGAACCCATGAAAGGACTTCAAGGAAATACGTGGTGGCTGTGGGCTTTGGTTTTGGTGTCGATTGGGGGGTGTGAGTTTACTTACAACGGATGCATGGATCCGGAGGCAGTGAATTTTGACGCCACAGCTGAAACAGATGATGGATCTTGCATGTTTCAGGGCGAAGCTGTGTTCTGGTACGATGCAGCCATTTCCGAAGATTTGGATGCCTACCTCAGCGATAGCTTAACCTTCATCATTGATGGGAATGAAGTGCTTACCGTGGAGACCAATTCCTATTGGCTTGTTGCCCCGGCTTGTGGCGCTTCGAATTCATATACGATAAGCCTGGACCTCCAGGATGGCGAACCGCAAGTGTCCACCTACCAAGTCATTGACAACTTCAATGACATCCTGTGGGATGGTTTGGTCGCTTTCAATGTCAACGGTTGCACAGCTGTGGAGCTGAACTAAGGCTTACCAGCAAGTTGTTCCAAAAGCGCTCAGGAGCGCAAGCATATCTGCTATGCTGGTAATGCCGTCTCCATTTAAGTCTGCTGGGCATGGTGATTCGGTGCAGCCAAAGTCGCCCAGTAGAATCAGAAGGTCCTGAATTTCGACCAGTCCATTGTTGTTGAAGTCTTCAGGGCAACTGGACAAGGGGTTGCCTTCGCAGTCGAGACCAGCTTCGGCATAAGTGCAGTCCGCTGAATCCGTAGCAAGGGGGTCGAAATTGCAAGCGCTTTCATCTGTGCACCCCGGGATTTCCAGTTCATCACAAATGCCATCAGCGTCGGAGTCCATGAGGCAGTCTCCGATGCAGTCCAAATATGGGGCCTCGGGGTAAGTGCAAGATCCATCATCGGTTTGTGCGCTTGGATCGTAATTGCAGGCATTTGAATCGCTGCAACCCGGGACCAATTCCAATTCGCAAACTCCGTGCAGCGCAAGGTCGATGTCGTAGTTGACCGCCCCGCTTGCGGCGTAAGCATTGACGGCAGAAATGGACCATTCTCCTTCTCCGTTGAGGCCGAATGAACTCAGAACGATGCTCATGCTGTACACGCCAGAAGCCGTAGATTGCCAGGAGGAAGGCCAGGTCCCCGCGTCCGTGTAGCCCAAGCTGATGTCGTAGCCACCATACTGAACGCACGTTCCACTGGGGTCGCAAATGGCGAGCAGTAAATCGGCAGGCCAGCTGTTCCCACTGGTGGTGAATGTCACGGCAACATCCAAAGTGTCCAATGTTCCAATTCCATTGAGCGTGGAGGTCAATGCTTCGCTCGCACCTACAGTTCCGGCCATCGAAATGGCAGTGAGGCAAATGCAATCCTGCCCAGGCAAGGAATACGTGCAAGACCCATCGTCAATTGAAGCGCCCGAATTGTAATTGCATGCCACTTCATCGGTGCACCCACATTCCGCACAACCTTCGAAACAACCGGATTCGAATGCTGATGAGAGGGTGTTATTGCCGGGCACTTCATCCACAAGGCCCGGAGGAAGATCCACCACCACCTGGAGGTCATGCACACCTGCAGTTGCGTTCAAACAGGGTCCTGTAGAACAGGCGTCGATTTCAACAGACTGCAAGTAACTGAGGTTTCCAGACCATTCAATGGTTACTTCGTCTGCTCCACCATCGATGGAGAACGTCACATCGAAAGAAGTCACGGCGTTGTTTCCGAGGTTCGTGATGGTCGCGCTTGGGCTGATGGATTCACCGCATAACTCTCCACTTCCATTGGATATGTTCGTTACCCAGACATCCAATTCTGCGGGGTTTGAGGCCGCAGTCAGGATAAAATTGTTGTTGCTGATGTCAAAAAAATGATTGCCTGAGGCCTTAACTTTAATTCGGGCGGTGGAGGTAGGCACGTTGGGCAAAATCACTGACGCTAGACCATCATTGGTTTCCTCTGTAGCTAAAAGGTAAGGCCAGGAAAATCCACCGTCTACCGAAAGCCAGATGTTTACAGAGTTGCAATTGACTGGGGCCAAATCGGTATTGGCCACATCCCAGGATATCTCAGTTGGAATTCCGGCTTGAATGCTCTGTCCGCCATTGGGCGAAACCACCAAGAAAGGTCCACTTGAGCCATCTACATTGATGGAAATCAAGTCATCTCCAACACCTCCTGTAACCTGGTTGTCTCGAACGGTGCACTTAAAATTCATGGAACGTCCATACGTCGGTAGCAGTTCACCGATTATGGATGTGTTATTGACCAAAGATTCCAACTTGGGAAACACACGTGTTGGAGATTCGCTGGATGGCCATGATCTGAAAATGGGTTGATTGCCAGTGGGGTTAGTGAGGTTGTTATCCCCTGAAGCAGTGGCCGGCCCCAGATCATATTGTTCCCAATTGTAGGTCAAAGATGAACTTGCATCTGGGTCTGATGCTGTTGCCGTCAATTCGAAGGGGGTCGAACGCGGTATGGTCAATCCCGATGTGCCTGCATCAACGGAAGGAGGGGTATTCCCTGAAGAGGTCACCACAGCGCATGAATTTCCTGCACCATTGACCGTGTAGGCTATGATTTCGTTGTAGCTGTGGTTGTGAAAATGATCGTCAGAATTGCTTTGAAGGTTGGGGGCACAAATGCCAGCGTAGCCCATGATCGTGCTTGCACTGCCTGGTTCATAGGCTGCGTTTGTCGATCGGTTGCAAGCGTTATTCTGGGTGTGGTTGCCACCAAATTGGTGGCCCATTTCATGGCATACATAATCAATGTCAAACGGATCGCCGACTGGACTTCCTCCCCCGGTAACTCCTCCCGCCTTGAAGCTCTGGCAAGGAGATTGAAGGTAAGCGACCCCACCACCACCTGTGGAAAATACGTGCCCAATGTCGTAATTGGCGGACCCTATGATGTTGTCACAAGTCGTTTGGTTTTCACCCAACATCGTGCCCCCGTTGTTGTTGGTGTAGGGGTCAGTGGACCCATTCAAAAACACGATGGCGTCGTTGGAGGCGACCAGCTCCATGTGGATGGCTACATCGCGGTGATAGACACCGTTAATCCGAACCATGGAGGTGGCCATCGCGGACAAAGCGCCAGATGTCGTTCCGCCATGAAAGGCCGCGTATTCTCCCGTGCAAGCCAGAGCCAGCCGATAGGTGCGCAGCTGACTGCCATTGGGCACTGCCATGCTTTTCACACCATTGGTTTGCCGCATGTCAAGTCCCATGCGCAGCAATTTGCCAGTTGGGCCGGCACTCGTCGCGTTGGGTGCTGTGCGCGCGTCGCATGCAATGTGCGTTTTGGAGGAGGTTGCATAAAATGCGGACCTGCTGTATGCCAAATACAATCCACTCGAACCATCTCGATCTGCAGGGTCTATGTATACCGTCTCTTGCCCTGGTGTGAGCATCATGGCATGGAAACCTCGTTCTGTAAGATCGAAGTGGACGGTTCCTCCAAGGCCATCTGCCGCGATTCCAGAATAGGTGCGGATTTGAGGGAATCGCTTTTGAAGGGCCTCTGCCATAACGCGCTCCTCAACCACCTTATAGGCGCGGTCCGTTCCATCTGGAAAGGGAAAAACCAACAAGACCCCCTCGCGATCTGCATGGCTTCCGTGACTGGGAACTTGGTGCAAAAAATCGCCGAGTTCCTCGGCGTTCAGTTGCAGTTCACGGAATGAATCGGGCGCAATTACCGGCCGGACACCTGAAGGCCAATGCGCATCTGACAATGCTCGGTGCTGTCCCGATGCAGTCCATGCCACACCAATGCACATTAAGAAACTAAGAAACTGCTTCATGGTGGATTCGATTGAGAATCCTCCAAGTTAATGATTGCAGCGAGAAATCTCCCCTATGCAGGTTTGCCCAAAGTTTTGAGCATTCTCGTGTGCACCTGAAGCGCGGTCCAAAAGGAAACTTGAGAATAATAAGGCAACCCAAACTCTTGAGCGGTTTTCTTCACAATGGGCGCCAATTTGCGGTGATGAACGTGGCAAATGTTTGGAAACAAGTGGTGCTCAATTTGGTGATTCAATCCACCGCACAACCAAGTCAAAACACGTGAACGCGTTCCAAAATTAGCTGTTGTCTTTAACTGATGGGCCAAGGGATCTGAATCCATGACTTCTCCTTTCACGGCAACGGGAAACGTGTGATGTTCCATCACGTGCGCCAGTTGGAAAATGGAAGCCAACCCCAGCCCAGCGACGGCATGCATCAGAACCCAGCCCACCAAGACTTCCCAGAACACGAGGTCAGAAAAAATCAGAGGCAGCACCATCATGTATGAAAAATGCAAGGATTTGGTCACAATCAAATAGGCCAAGAGCTTTCCTTTGGTTGTGCCAGAGCGCTCAATCAAACCAATTTTTTCATAGCGACCAATGGCAATCCAGTCCTTTGCGGTAATCCAAAACAAAGACATGATGGCGTAGAAAAACCAAGCGTAAATGTGTTGGAATCGATGCCAAGGCTTTAGTGGTCGCTCCGGAGAAAACCTCAATGCACCGGGTGTGTCGATGTCTTCATCCAATCCTTCAATGTTCGTGAAGGTGTGATGCAGCACATTATGCTGAATGCGCCACAGCGCTGCATTGCCCCCAACCAGATCGAGTGTCCGTCCCAAGAGGTCGTTCATCACCTTGGATTTGGAAAAAGCACCGTGGTTGGCATCGTGCATGACATTCAAGCCAATTCCTGCCAATCCCAGTCCCATGACGAATTCAGCCACCCAAAACCAAACGCCTGTGCCGGTTACACCAAAGGTGAAAAGGGCCCATGGAACGAAGTAAAGCGCCAGCATCAATGCTGTTTTGAGGTACATGCGCCAATCGCCAGTACGGTTGATCTTGTTCTCCTTGAAGTAATCATCTACTCGTTGACGGAGTGTACGTGTAAACGCAGAAGTGTCACGGGGAAAACGAACTGTTGGTAATTGCATAGGGCGAGTTGAGGGTCCAAATATACAACCCGTTCGCTGACACTTCGCGCGTCTTATTTGGATTCAGTCCAAATAAAAATACCTTATTTCTGTGATTGCCGTTTCGAAGTATCAAATGGATTTTTGTGCCTCAAAATTGTTGGCATGCGACCGGTCTTTTTCGTTTTTACATGTGGTTTGATGGCTTTGCAGGTCGCAGCGCAAGCGCCTCTTGACTCGTTGTACAAAATCACTGAAATGTGGCATGATTTGCCATCAGCTGAAGTTTCGGCAGTGGGTTTGGCAGCGGGGGCGCAACGAGCGGATGAGGTGGCCGGGGCGCTCACCGTTCTTTCGAAGCGAGAATTGGAACGCTTTCAATACGCAGATCCGATGCAAGCCTTGCGGGCAGTGGCTGGCGTCAATTTGCAAGAGGAGGACGGATTTGGGTTGCGACCCAACATAGGACTGCGTGGCTCAGGCACCGAGCGTTCTGCACGCATCACGCTCATGGAGGATGGCGTTTTAGCTGCCCCTGCGCCCTATGCCGCGCCTGCCGCTTATTACTTCCCAACCGTGGCGCGGATGTCCTCGATTGAGGTCATGAAAGGGAGCAGTCAAATCGCTTTCGGCCCATCGACTTCGGGTGGCGCGCTGAACCTAATTTCAACTGCAATTCCGACTCAAACCTCGGCCGTGAACCTGAGGTTGGAAGCAGGTTCATTCCAGGGGCGAAGAACCCAGTTTGCAGTCGGAGGCACCCGTGCTTTGGGTTCTGGAACTTGGGGTTATTTGATGGAATATGTCGGCCTCTCAAGCGATGGGTTTAAGGAGTTAGAGACCGCCGAAACGGGTTTCCAGAAAGAGGACCGCTTGGTGAAATTGCGTTGGACCCCCCGGGAGGGCCACAAGGAATATGTGCAGTTGAAGTGGGGAGATGTGAGGGAAATGAGCCACGAGACGTATTTGGGGTTGACCGATTCCGATTTTGCCTTCAATCCCCTGATGCGCTATGCAGGAAGTTCAGAGGATGTCATGGAGGTTGCCGCTCAGCAAATGAGCTTGACGCATTCCTTGCAACGGGGCCAATGGGATTGGGAAACGTGCATTTACCGCAATGCCGTTGAAAGGAACTGGTACAAATTGGATCGATTGCGTGATTCAACGGGTACCTTCTGGTCGTTGAGCGCAAGCCTCAGTGGTGACGGGGATTCATTCGATGCGGTTGGGTTGTTGAATGGAAGGAATTCCATCGGGCTGGAGCAATTGGAATTGAAGGCCAACAACCGCAGCTATCATTCGATGGGGATTCAGCACCGCGGCGGTTGGAATTTTCAAGTTGGGCAAAGGAACGATTGGCGATTCACATATGGATTGAGGGTGCATCGAGATGGTGTGGATCGATTTGAATGGCGGGATGGGTACGCCATGCATGAGGGGATGATGCAGCTCGTTGCTTCTGGAACACCTGGGACAGCTGGGAATCGCCTCGATGGTGCGGAGGCTTTTGCTGGATATGCGAGGTTGATTGCACGTGCAGGTGGACTCACCTTCTCGCCTGGCCTGAGGCACGAACGCATTGCGATGCAACGAACGCATTATGAACCGACGGATGCAAGCCGTGAATCAGGGGGTGAATTCCGGGAAAACCGGGTAAATGTCTGGCTGCCTGGCATGGGGGTCCATTGGTCGATTCGGGAAGACATGAACGCATTTGCCGGGCTGCACCGGGGGTTTATACCA
>DAISXU010000002.1:11252-69796 GCA_036825655.1 Flavobacteriales bacterium
GGTTCTGCCCCGGATTCTGAGCCAGAGCAGAGTTGGAATGCCGAGCTTGGATTCAGGTTGTCGCGTCAGCGGTTTTCACTTCAAATCACGGCGTTCCACACGGCCTATCAGAATTTACTCGGTTCTGATTTGACTGCAGTTGGAGGAGAGGGTTCTGGTGATATGCACAACGGCGGCGGCGCCCTTGCGCAAGGACTTGAGTTGGAATGGGCTTGGGATCCATTGAGTAGAAATGAGGGGGGGTGGTCCTTGCCCATGCGGGGAACATACACCTTCACTAAAGCCCTCTTTACGCATGATTTTGCGAGCGATTTTGGACCTTGGGGCCAAGTGGTTGAAGGAGATTTACTGCCTTACCTCGCACCGCACACGGGCGCTTTGGGCTTGACCCTTGAAAAAGATGGGGTGCATTGGGATGTCAATGCACGGTACACGGCTTCCATGCGCGCAGAGGCCGGGCAGGCCCAGGACTTCGTGGGCACAGATTCCGCTTTTATTGTGGATTGTGGCGTTCGTTGGGCGATGGGGGAACACGTGCAATGGCGAATCAGCGGGTCGAACCTCTTCGATGAGGTGTACATTGCTTCGCGGAGGCCCTTCGGTGTGCGACCAGGAGCGCCACGCATGTTGAGGCTAGGGTGCGGTTGGACTTTCTAACCGTTCATGCACTGCCAAAAGCACATCTTCCCTGCCCAGTCGGACTTTTAGCCAATCCTCAATCCGTTCCGACTCAGCCGCTTGGTCGCCTTCGGAGTCGAAAGCCCAGGTGATGTCTACCCAAGGAATGTAGGCAGGTTCTCCTGAGTCTTTGCTTTGTTCGGCGACCAATCCGGTCCGCACTTCAATGATGGAACCGTTTTGGAGAAGGAGCTCTTTGGGCAGCGATGCGGGCAGCATTTGCCTTTCGAGGGCTTCACGGGTAATGGACAATTCCTCAGACAAACGCCGAATTTCATCATCTCGGTTGGAGAGTTCAGTCCTTCCGGCAGCGTAGAGGTCTACCAGGCGTTGCATTTCATCAAGCCCGTCGGTGCCTTGTTTATTCTGTACGACATGCAATGAAGTTCCAGGGATTGCACTTGCTATGCCGCTTTGCCACTCACTGAGCAAGGCAGGGGGGACAAATTCTCCAAGCAGCACGAGGTTGACTTGCGCCTTTCCGTCCTCGAACGTGATTTCTTGTTTGACGACCTCCATTCCAGGATAGCTGACGTGCTCAGTGAGGAAGGTCGTGATGTTTCCTGTTTGAATGCCCTCTGAAACTGTTCGGTAGAAAATCCAGCCAGAAGGAAGCACCAAGGCCAACAAAGCAACGGCAACGTAGCGCTTGTATTTTCGCTCCTTGGCCTCATCCGGGATGGCGGCCATAGGGAACCTCAAATACCTGACAACGAGAGTTGTAGAAGTTGCAATGAGGATGGCGTTGATCAGGAACAAGTAGAATGCGCCAAAGAAATAATGCCAATCGCCATGCGCAAGGCCAAAGCCAGCTGTGCACAAAGGTGGCATCAGAGCGGTCGCAATGGCTACACCAGGTATGACGTTGCTTTTCTCCTTTCGTGAGCCCGCTAGAATCCCTGTCAATCCGCCAAAGATGGCGACCAGCACGTCCAATAAAGTGGGGTTGGTCCTTGCAAATAGCTCGTTCGAAGGAGTGTCCAGTGGTGAGATGAAAAAGTAAACTGCGCTGGCAGCAATGGAAATTCCAGTGGCAACCGCCAAGTTGAGGATCGACTTCCGCACCATCGACAAGTCGTTGATGCCAACACCGACGCCAAAGCCCATGATCGGACCCATTAAGGGGCTAATCAACATGGCTCCAATGACCACCGCGGTTGAGTCCACATTAAGTCCAATGGAAGCTATCACGATGGCGAACCCAAGAATCCAAACATTGAACCCTTTGAATTCGATGTCCTTTTGAATGCCCGCTATCGTTGCCTTTGGGTCCGCTAAATCCACGATGCTCAATCGGTCCAAAATGACCGGGCGTAAGATGGAGAGGATCCGCTTCAGTGGATTCACCGAGGGCGTAGTTTCAGGCGCATTTTCCATGGCTCGAAAGTAGATGAACTTCCGAAAATTCTCTCGTTCACGGATTTTTTTTTCAAGTCGATTGAAAATCATTGGTGAATTGCGGATTTGTTCCGAATGTTGCACTCGGAATTTTTAGATCCCATGTTGCACGACGTTACGCTTCAAGCACTTACACCACGATTCCTGATGCAGGCCTGGTGTGCGCGCTTCCTCCTTACAGGATGGGGCTGGCGTGGAATGCGTGCGTTCATCATTCGGACCTGATTTTCGGGGTATCCTTCGAAACAGGCATGTAAAGCAGCCTGTTCGGTCGGTTCATTGGTTGCGGTGCGTCCGCCTTCACCCCTGATTCTCTCTCTATGAAACTCAAGTACATCGACCTCGTTGAGCAAACCTTCGAATGGCCTCAAGAGGAATTCAATGTCGACACGCAAGGCCAACTGGCCTTCCACGGCATTCCAATGCGGGACCTCATCGAACGATTTGGCACGCCATTGCGCTTCACGTATTTGCCCAAAGTGGGCCAGAACATTCGTTTGGCTCACACTTGGTTTCATGAAGCCATGCAAAAACTGGATTATAAGGGCTCCTACCACTACTGTTACGTGACCAAGTCTTCTCATTTTCGGCACATCACCGAGGAGGTATTGAAGCACGGCGCGCACATCGAGACCAGCTCGCCTTTCGACCTGGACATTGTTGCGGCGCTTGAGCGATCAGGCCATTTTGACCGGCCGTCGACGGTGATATGCAATGGGTTCAAAACGGCAGCATACATCGATCGCATCGTCAACATGCGGCGTGATGGGTTCACGGGCATCCTGCCCATCCTTGATAACGAGCAGGAATTTGGCCGACTCAATGCGGTGGTGAGAGAACCGCTGGACGTGGGTTTGCGGATTGCTTCAGAGGAAGAGCCCAAATTCGAGTTCTATACCTCTCGCCTCGGAATAGGCTACAAGCGCATCATGCCGTTTTACCGGGAGCGCATCGAGCATCATCCGTTCATGAATTTGCGGATGCTTCACTTCTTTGTGAACACCGGAATCCGAGACACGGCTTACTACTGGAATGAGTTGAACAAGGCACTCAAGGTATACTGTGACTTGCGCAAGGTCTGCCCTACGCTCACCGCGCTCAATATTGGTGGAGGATTGCCCATTAAGAATTCCCTTGCCTTCTCCTACGACTACGCGTACATGGTGGAGGCCATTTTGGAGCAGGTACAAGCCGCATGCCGAGAGGCAGGTGTTCCAGAGCCAGACATCTACACAGAATTTGGATCTTTCACCGTAGGAGAGGCCGGTGGTACCTTGTACAAAGTGTTGTATCAGAAAGCTCAAAACGACCGAGAAGCTTGGAACATCATCGACTCTTCTTTCATGACAACCCTTCCGGATACATGGGCCATTAACCGGAGATTCTTGATGTTGCCCATCAACCGCTGGGAGAGTCCTTACGAACGGGTTTTCCTTGGAGGATTAACCTGTGATAGCGATGATTATTACAACTCGGAACAGCACTTGAATGCCATTTATTTGCCCAAGTTCAAGGCTTCAGACGACCTCTACATTGGGTTCTTCAATACCGCTGCATACCAAGACAACATAGGGGGACACGGTGGGGTCCACCATTGCCTCATCCCAGGACCTAAGCACGTTCTTATCAACCAAGATGCAGAAGGTGAACTGAATTACGAGGTGTTTGCCGAAGAGCAAAATGCCCACCAAATGTTGTCGCTTTTGGGGTATGACATGGCAGGTGCTCCTCCTCCTCCTGAACCGACTTCGGTAGAAGAGGATGACATGATTGTTCCACGGGCCCAACAAAACCAAGAGGTTCCATCTGTTCGAAAACCAGGAAATTCAACGAGCCGACAATGAGTGAGTCACCATTTGGTCCTGAGCGGATCTTTGCTGGGGTTGAGCCCCATTACGGATCGCGCGAATCCGCGAAAGCCGTTTTGATTCCCGTCCCTTACGATGGGACTTCCACTTGGGGCAAGGGGGCGGATGCCGGACCAGCAGCGCTGCTGGATGCTGCTGATAACATGGAGTTGTATGACATTGAAACAGGGACGGAGGTTTACCGCGAGGGCATCCACTTGGCTGCAGCCGTGACGGAGGATTCCAGCCCTGAAGCGATGACAGACGCCGTTCGCAGCGCCGTCAAAGCCGTCCTAGATGAAGGAAAAATTCCAGTAGTTTTGGGTGGCGAACATAGCGTTTCGATTGGTGCCATTCAAGCCGCTTCGGCGGCGCACTCCAACTTGACTGTTTTGCACTTGGATG
This sequence comes from Flavobacteriales bacterium, assembly GCA_036825655.1. GTDB lineage: Bacteria > Bacteroidota > Bacteroidia > Flavobacteriales_D > Sanyastnellaceae > JALQTD01. The sequence continues at coordinate 15,581 of DAISXU010000002.1, forward strand.
CGCATGCAGACCTGAGGGATGCTTACCATGGTTCCGCTTGCAACCATGCTTGTGCGCTGCATTGGGCCTCTAACCATTGCAACTTGGTTCAGGTTGGCATCCGTTCGATGGATGAAAGTGAACGGGCATTCGAGCAGGCCGGGAATGTCTTTTACGGCCATGATTGCCACCATCGAAATGATGCTTCTTGGATGTCCGATGTGCTTGCAGCTCTCGGGCCAGCAGGCACGCCGATGTACCTGACCATTGATTTGGACGCTTTCGACCCTGCTTTCGTGCCTGACACAGGTACACCAGAGCCGGGTGGCCTCAACTGGTATCAAGTGACCCAATTGTGCCGACTCGCCATGGAACGTTTCCATGTTGTCGGGTTCGATGTGGTTGAATTGGCTGCTCATTCAGGCAGCAAGCCCAGTGATTTCCTCGCAGCGAAATTGGTCTACAAACTCCTTACCTACGCACTTAAGCCGGCTCCATTGCTGGCTCAATGATCTCAATCATGCAAGAATCAGGATTCATCCGCTCTTTTACTGAGCGGCATTACAAGCATTTCAATGCGGCGGTTGTGCCCGAGGCGGCAGCAGCGTATGAAGCTCACCTCGAAGCGGGGGGGAAGATGATGGTCACCTTGGCGGGTGCCATGTCTACAGCCGAACTCGGCAAGTCCCTTGCGGAAATGATTCGGCAGGATAAGGTCCACGCCATTTCATGCACGGGTGCCAACCTCGAGGAGGACATCATGAACCTCGTTGCGCATACCCATTATGCCCGTGTTCCCAATTACCGTGACCTCACCCCTCAGGAAGAGCAAGAACTTCTCGACCGAGGAATGAACCGCGTCACTGACACGTGCATTCCGGAGGAGGAGGCTTTTAGGCGTTTGGAGCAGCACATGGTGGACCTCTGGAAGGCAGCTGAATCCGAAGGCCGCCGCCACTTCCCCCACGAGTATTTTTACCAGGCTCTGAACAGTGGTGTCCTCGAACAGTATTATGAAATCGACCCCAAGGACAGCTGGATGATTGCTGCAGCAGAAAAGAATCTACCGATCATTTGCCCGGGTTGGGAAGATAGCACCTTGGGCAACATTTTTGCAGCTCATTGCATTGTCCAGGACGTGCAGCCGTCGACTGTCAAGAGTGGCATCGAGTACATGATTTGGTTGGCTGATTGGTACACGGAGACCACGAAGGACTCGACCATTGGATTTTTCCAAGTTGGAGGGGGAATCGCGGGAGATTTCCCCATATGCGTCGTGCCGATGCTTCACCAGGATTTGGGCCGTGAAGAGGTTCCACTTTGGGCCTATTTCTGCCAAATCTCGGATTCCACCACCTCGTATGGCAGTTATTCTGGGGCAGTTCCCAACGAGAAAATTACTTGGGGAAAACTAGGGATCGACACGCCGAAGTTCATCATCGAATCCGACGCCACCATTGTAGCACCCCTCGTATTTGGTTGGTTATTAAATTGGTAATGAGTAACTCACAGAAACCTCCGATGAAGCGGGTAATTAAGAATTACCAAAACATCGAACAACGGCACATTGATCTGATTGCCGCTGCCTTTCCTGAGGGCTTCGGCGACGATGATTTGCAGTTGTTGACCTTGCCTACAGGGAAGTATTTACGTGCACTTGAGGTGCGCACCGAAGACACGGTTTACCTTTTTCGAATCGATAGTGAAATGATGGAAGTGCTTGAAGAAGCGACGGACGATGATTTCACCATGGATGTTGATTCTGAATTGCCTGAGGCGGACAACGAGGAATAAAGTCAACTTTATGTGCTACTTTATAGCCATGAAGTATGCTATTTCGTTATTTGTTTCTGTCTTTTCATCGGTTTTAATTGCTCAAACGCCGCCTGTTTCTTTGCTCGGTGGAGATCCTTTAGGCACAACTCCACCGGATTGGCCAAGTCAGGCGAATTCGGTTCAACCGTCTGCGCGTTGGTCGAGCGAACTGCTCGGCAGCCCTCTCCCGACCAATGCTTGGTGGCTCAACTTTGTGGTAGGAAGCGAGTCTGGGCCAGCGAATGCCTTGCCGTACATTGTTAAATGTACCGGGAGTGGTTTGCAGTGTTGCCAGCCCAGTTCATTTGGAAACGCCCAATTCGTGGGCTCTGCGTGGGTGGCGAATTGGACCTTGGGCGCTACCGAGGCGATGGGAAACCATGAGGTGGTTGCTTTTGATCCCTTGTCTGTGACCGTGGAATGGGGAAGCGGAGGCCTTGTGGTTCCTGTGGTCAGGGGAATGGCTTATGTTTCAGCGTTCTATTCTGGATGGACACCTGAGTTCACAACAGTTCATGCGATTCTTTCGGTCAATGGACTTGCTCCTGAGACGGCAATCACTTCGGATCGATTTGAGGTGGTATTGAACAATGGTCAAACTTGGGTTGCCTATGCTTCTTCTCCCCTCACGCTTTCTGCTAATGGCGGTGTTTTGCAAGCGTCCGGCCCATTTGAAGGGGGCATTCGCTGGGCAGTGATGACTTCGAACGAGATGAGCATTCCTGAATCCGTTTTGGACGCCCATGCGGATGCGGTTCCGATGGGCGGGGATGTGATGGCAACTGCAGAGGGGGACCAGGCCGTATTGCAGTTTCATTGGAACACCCAAAGTTTGACCGGTGGAGCAGCGGGCGCGGCGCCATTGCAATTTGCCTTGCCGCACCACCTTGAAGTCCTCCAGGAATCCTCCCTTGCCGGGGCTTCGGCGGGCACAATCAAGGGTCAAATGAACGCCATAGGCGCTCAAGTTTGGAACATGACTGAGGAATTGACCGCCATTGGTTTTGAGTCGCCTGGCGGCATCGAACCTGCGCTGCAACCCCATGTGGAATCTGCTTTGGCTGAGGATTTGAACTTTCCCATTACAGCAGGGGACACTTATTTTGGAGGAAAACAGCTCGCAGCAGTTGGGCGGTTGGCGCTCATTGCAGATGAGTTGGGAGATGCGAGCTCAGGCGCAACAGCGCGCGCGAACTTGAACGCCGCTCTCACGCCTTGGTTGGAAGGCACCAACGGCGATCCGCTTCGTTACGACGCAACTTGGGGGGGAGTGGTGAGCGCGTCTGGAGGAAGTTTTGATCAAGGTTCCTACAACGATCACCATTTCCATTATGGTTATTTTCTATATGCCGCGGCTGTCATGGCGAAGGATGACCCTGCTTGGGCTGCTCAGTGGGGAGATGAGGTAAACCAAATCCTCCGGAATATAGCCAACCCCACCGATTCAGACCCGCATTACACAATGGCCCGGAACAAAGACTGGTTCGTCGGTCATTCATGGGCTCAAGGACTGTATGAAGGAGGCGATGGTCGGAACCAAGAAAGCAGTTCCGAAGCGGTCAATGCCTGGTATGGCGTATACCTCTGGGGCCTCGCCATTGGAGATGAACGCATCCGCGATTTGGGCCGCCTCATGCTGGCAACAGAAATGCGTGCTACCCATACCTATTGGCAAATCACCAGCGATTCGGAAATCTATCCTGAGCCATTTGCAAGCAATAAGGTGGTCGGGGTTTTGTGGAGCAACAAGGTGGATCACGCCACGTGGTTTGGTGGTAATTTGGAGTTCATTCATGGCATCCAGATGCTCCCTTATACCCCCATTTCTGAGGAGTTATTGCGCCCCGAGTGGATTGAGGAAGAATACCCGGTTGTCTCGGCGGCCCTGGATGATCCCTTCATTGGCGAAGGCTGGAAGGGTTTCATCTACATGGCGCATGCCATCATCGACCCGGTATCGGCTTGGTGGGAGGTTGATGGATTGACAGGGTACGACGATGGCAACACAAAAACCAATACGCTGTACTGGCTCGCAACACGACCTGGTGCAGATGGCATTCAAACTGAACCGGTGGATGCGCAGGTGACCTTTTCAGTTGACATGTCCAATACGGCCTTGGTGAATGGTTCGGTTTACATCACCGGAAATGGCTTAGACAGTTGGTGCGGTACGTGCATCGCCATGTCGGATGAGGATGGAGATGGCGTATTCACCAAGACCATGTCTTTGCCTTCTGGGGCCGTTGAGTACAAATTCCTCAACGGAGGTTGGGACGGCGCTGAGTCGTTTGATCCCGCAATCCATGGGGCATGCACTTTGACCACAGGCGAATTCACGAATCGCTTGGTTACGGTACCTGAAGGCGTCGCCTCATTAGCCGTACCTGTTGTGTGTTTCAATAGTTGTGAGCCGTGTTCCGGACAGCCATGTGCGAGTGACACCAATGGAAATGGCATCTGCGATGAGGATGACATAGCCGGATGCACTTACACCTGGTCAGCCAATTTTGATCCGTTGGCTACCATGGATGACGGGTCATGTGAGGACCCCGGAGGCACCAACGCGAGCTGCGTTGCCGACCTGACCGAGGATGGTGTGGTTACGATTTCGGACTTATTGCTCGTTTTGGCCGCTTTCGGGGAGGTGTGTGAGTGAAGGGTGTTGTGACCGCACCATCCACCGCACCAACTTGATTTCGAAGTAGCTGAATTCCTCTCCCACGGCATCACGGATTTCACGAAGTCCTGCTTTTGGGTTAGCTCGCCAGGCGGTTTGCAATGGGTTGATTTTTGCAGGGTCGATGAGCCGCGTTGAATCGATGAGGTTGGCTTCTGCTGCTTCCAGCAAGTGACCTTCCACGGTGCTTTGAGATAAGGACCTTTCTGCCATCAATTGATTCATGCTGAATCCTGCATTCCAAAGTGCAGCAGTCTTCGTCAAGGTTTTCGAGTGGCCCGATTTCTTTTTCGGTGGTTTTCGATGGATTGGTGCGCGTCGATCGGGCATGTTGGGCGTGAGATTCCATTGAGCACATCCCGCTCTGATGGCTTCAAGAAACTGTTCCCCAAACTGCTCCGCTTTCATTTCACCGATGCCTGTGATTTGCAACAAGTCATCCACCGATGAGGGGCGAAATGCGGAGAGTTCACGCAAGGTGTTGTCGCCTACAATCACGTAAGCGGGGACATTGCGCTGGTTGGCTAATTCCTTTCGGGTGATGCGCAGGGATTCGAACAATTCCGAATGCAATTCTGGACCACCTGCAGGCGTTTGCTTCGCGGGCAGATCGGGCTGAGGTTTCAGTTGGGTCAGGAAGACTGTGGTTTGACCTTTGAGAATTTCCCAGCTCTTCTCGTTGAGCGTGAGCACCGGGTACTTTCCCAACTCTTGATGGACCAATCCTCGTTGTATCAGCTCTTTTCCAAAACTCAACCACGCATTTTTTGGATGCTCTTTCCCAATTCCAAATGTTGAAATTGCACGGTGGGATTCAGGAATGCGCGCAGCTTGTGAACCACGCAGCAGATCGATGCAATAACTCAAACCAAAGGGAACGGGCAGACGGGCCACCGTTGAAAGCAATTTCTGAGCTTCTACGGTGCCATCAAAGGTGGCTCTTGGGGACAAACAATTGTCGCAATTGCCGCACGATTCTGGCGCATCTTCTCCGAAATAATTCAAGAGCATTCGCCTGCGGCAGGTGGGGGATTCGGCAAAGTCAACCATGCGCCTCAGCTTATTGGTCATCAGCGCGGTTTGCTCTTCGTTGCCATCGACTTCGCACATTGGAAGCATCCGGCTGTAATCTCCCGCTCCACCGAACAGGAGCACTTGGCTTGGTTCGCCATCTCGACCAGCTCTGCCCGTTTCTTGATAATAGCCCTCCAAGTTTTTGGGCATGTCGGCGTGCACCACAAACCGAACATTGCTTTTATCAATGCCCATTCCGAATGCAATGGTTGCCACTACAATGCGCACATCATCCCGAAGAAACGCTGTTTGGCGATTTGCTCGTACCTCCGCATTCAATCCCGCATGGTAGGATACAGCATCGAATCCAGCGGCTTGTAAATCCTCGGCCAGTTCTTCGGTGCTGCGTCGGCTGGTGCAGTAAATGATCCCGGATTCGTTGTCGAATCGATTGAGAAACGTCTGCAATCGGTCCTTCCAGCCCCGTTTGGGTTCCACAGCGTAATGGAGATTGGGCCGGTCAAAGCTGCTGATGAAGGTGCGCGGTGATGTGAGGTTGAGTTGGTTTAAAATATCCCTCCTCGTGAGCTCATCGGCGGTTGCTGTAAGGGCAATAACAGGTACTTCTGGCCATTGGGCTTTCAATTCTCCCAGACCCAAGTAACTGGGTCGAAAGTCATGCCCCCATTGAGAAACGCAATGGGCCTCATCAATGGCGATGAGGTTGAGTTGAATGGTCCTCAGTTGTTCCAACAACGCACCACCTCCAGCAAAAAGTCGCTCCGGGGCGACATACAACAACTTCAACTCTCCCCGCATTGCCTGGCCAAAAACTCCCCGCTCCTCTTCCATGGAAAGGCTGGAATTCAAATAGGCGGCTTTTACCCCTTGCAAGTTGAGTCCATCCACTTGATCCTTCATCAAAGCAATCAATGGTGAAATCACCAAAGCCGTTCCGGACTTGGCAATTGCTGGAAACTGATAGCAAAGGGATTTCCCCCCTCCAGTGGGCATCAAGACCAGTGCGTCCTGACCAGCCATCACATGGTCGATTGCGGGCCGCTGGTTGGGCCGCAGCTCCGAAAAACCGAAGGTGGATCGCAACAAGGAGAGGTCAGTTGCACTTAACATGCCCCTAAGTTACCTCTTCATGCGCTCCTCCGCCATCAATGATCCTGATCCCGGCTGAGGAATAGCGCCGATCCGCAGTAGCAGATTCCTTCCGCGTCAGTGGGCAGGGAAGTCACGGTGTTGCTCCGATGCTCTTTGTCAGAACCGCTCAAATTCCAAAGGCCTTCTTCATTCACACTCCAAATGGGCAGGTCTGGGTTAGCCCGCCGAATCAAGGGCTGTGCTGTCAAGAAAGTTGTAGACAAGGGAATTGCTTCCAGGGATTCGCACGCTGCGGCGCAACCTACTTGTGAGGTTATTCCTGCCTGGATGTAGCCCAACCGGTGGTGTGTGAATTCTGCATCAAAACGCGGAGTTTGGCTTTGCCCCCATGCCATTCCAATGAACATGAAACACCCAGATAGTAGGCTCAATCTCACGCGGTGTCGGGTAGTAGTGTTCTGCATGGCCAATCAGTTGCAGGGTCCCCATTGCGGTGCGCCGTTACAGAACTTGAGGGTTTCTCCCTGGCTTCCTGGTGCGACCGTTACCCACTCCGAACCATCCCAGAACATCATCGTTCCTGTTGGGGTTGACTCATCCGCTTGTGGCGTCAAGTTGAGGACGCTTCCGTTATCGAACACCAGGCCATAAGGCATGTGCGCTATGCCAGAAGCATCGATGTACAGAGCACTGTCAGGGCTAGCTGCATCGACAACGAATGGCAACGTGCCTTGATCCACATCATAAACAGCAAACATGTTTGCACCGCCATTGGCAGATTGGTTGGCTGTGAGCTCCCAGTCCCGAGTCGGGAAAGAGGCCGAGCTGCTGGTGTCCCAAAACCGAATGCGTGTGTTGTTCTCCTTCAAGGTGAGCGTACCGGGGCCAGCACCATCATGAACAGTTGCATCAAAGCCAACTTCCACCGGAGATTGATAGACGATGTCTGAATAACTCGTGCCGTTGTATACCGTATCCGAAATTTCAAAATAAACATGAGGCGGCAAGTAAACCGTATCCAAAGTGGATGTGTTCGATGCACTCAATGAGAGCAGGCTATCTTGAAGGGCACGAAGGTCTAAGCGCACGTAGGATCTCCCGTTGCTTGATGAAATCGATACTTGGGCTTGAACCTGATTCAGTTCAGTGAATGCCAAGGCCAACATGATGAGGGCAGAAAGCCAAAAGTGAAATGGAATCTTCATGAGGATAGGATTCAGTTGAGTGCTCGCACACAACGGATGGGGAACAAGGAAGTTGAATAGCTGTAGGCCGAGTTGTTCGTCACGGGAATCACTCCGCTGAGGTGGTGCTGCAAGGAATTGGAGCTCACGGCTGTCAAGGTTGAAGCTTCCAATCCTGGGCCTACAACCACAGAAGACGCGGATACGTTATATTGAAAATAGCTCATGCAAGGATCGCATGATGATGATAGACCATCCCAGGCGTAACCGGTTATGGACGTGTGAACATTGATGATGTTCAGGGGTGTCCCAGCTCCAATGGGTCCTGCGTTTTCTACTTCCTGCCAATCTTCAAGTCGGGCGATGTCCCAACCTAAGGGGCAGATTCCTAAATGATCTGGAGCTTCGCTTACTGCGTGAACATTGTACACAAAACCGGGTGTGGTGTAGGAAGAATTGAAACTTGGGTAAGCGTAGGCTGCCGACGCCGATGTTGTGAAAAACGACGATTGCTGAGCGATGGAATGTCCGTCAGCGAAGGAGGTGGTCATCAGGTTGTCGGTGAACCAACAGGAATTCCCTATCTCGACCGTCGAGTAAGTTTGGCCATTGTAGGCAATGGCGTTGCCACATGGGGTGGGATAATCAGGGGCAGCCACGGTCAAAGTATCTGAACTCACACTCCCCGATTTTGTCCTTGCGACCGCCCAGATGAAATAAGTTTCACCAGCATCCAATGGGCCGATTGATTCAGAGAAGTTTGAATTTCCTACAATCAAGTCAATGGAAGCAATGGAGTCAGGGTGAAAGGTGGCATCTTTGGTATACATGAGGACTTTCGAGGTTACCTGAGCATTGCCAATCGCAAGTTCATGGCCACTGATTTCATACAATGAGAAATCTGGATTTGTATAACTCAAAGAAGCCCATTCAAATGCTTGCGGGGAAGGGCATGGCCCCCAAGTGGGTTTTCCGTCACACCAATGCAACTCATCTTGATGGGCGCCCACTTCAACTGCTTCCCAGTGGTCTTCTAGCCAATAAGTTAGCGATCCTGATGGAAGGTTTGTGGTATCAGGGAGACCAGTTGTGAGGGTTCCATTTCCCAAATCCAGTCCATTCGCCAAGTGAACGCCAGTCCCTACGCGCAACGCCAAATGCTTCCCCCCCCCAGCGATGATCAAAGGACTGCTCTCAGTTTCAGAGCGCTCAAGGGAAAAGGAATCGGCATCCCCATCGCCTGGTCCATTCGCTCGTAACATCCAGGTAATCCATTCCTCATCAATTTCAGAGGAATCGACAAGTGCCATGGTTGGTATGCTCGACTCAATCAAAACCGTGCTGAAGCTAAAAAAATCGTTGTTCGTTGTGCCGTCAGGAATAATGCATGCCTCTCCAACCCCCAAGCTTCCTTCAATGATGCCATCGTTGGCAAAGAGCGTTGTTTGAAGAGTCAAGGTGTCCTGAGCATTCAGCGCTGCGCCGTTGACTATGCCATTGGAGATGCCCTCCATGGTGCTCATGAGGCGGAGCAAATCCAAGCGCGTGTAGGAGGCGGTAGCGTCCGAGTTGTGTGTCACTTGACCGTGAGCATGAACTGCGTAGAAAAGAAAGAACAGCGCCGTCGAATACCGCAATGAGAAGGACATGATAATCAATTGTCCATTCAAGATATGAAATTATCCCCACTAAACAATATAATATTTCCGTATAACATTTAATAATATCGACAAAACAAACCTCTCTCCATGCCTATTTGAAAAGTTTTTGAGGTAATTCCTCCTTTTTCATTTGCCCATTCGAACAAGGAAAATGTGAGCATTGCACATTGAACACCCATCATCTCTGTGTATCTTTGTTCTCCTCTTTTGAGGACCAGCGAACTTCGGGCATTTAGCTCAGCTGGTTAGAGCGCTACCTTGACATGGTAGAGGTCACTGGTTCGAGTCCAGTATTGCCCACAAAAAAACCCCCAGACTCTTGGGGGTTTTTTTACTTAAGCGGGAATCACCTCTCCGCTCAATCGCAGCGTTTGCAAGGAAGAACTACCCGATGCGGACCAGCGCTTGGGTCTGGAAGCGGGGAGGTGCTTCCTGCAGTATTCATGCATCCCTTGCTGTTGGAGAATCCGATGATGCTGTAGATCTCCGATGGCATGACGGCCGCGCCATGGACCAAGGTAGCCGTTTCGCCATTCGCCAAATGGATGGTGATGGGGTTTCCATAGTCGTGATCGAAAGTTACTTCCATGACACCGTCATTTGCATTAGGTGATGAAGCTACCTCGATGCTGATGTCACTTGTTCGTACAGGGTAAGCATATTCGAAAACAGGTATTTTCAAGAAGGCTGTAGCTCCATTGGTAACGCTTATGCTGAGGGTGTCTCCTCCAGCCCCAGTCCCAGAAAAGTCGATGCTCAAAATGGAAGCGTTCAATGAGGCACTCGCAAATCCGGATAGGTTCTCAGCCATGCCGTATGAGGATCCGGCTCCTAAGGAGTGCAAGGTGTCCAAATCCAGCTCCAAAGCATCTGCTGAAAGGCAAACCTTTATGGAATCCAACGCAATGATGGAAGCAGAAGAGGCGTAGGTGCAAGCGGCATTTCCAGGATCGTTGTAATTGTTCGCACCAACATCCGTGCAGTTGTCTGAGCAATCCGCAATGGAATCGCCATCCACGTCTGCGTCGGATGTTCCACAGCCGCAGGTGCCGGGCGCTGTTTTGTTGACGTCGTCAGGGCAGAGGTCACCAGCCGCAGCCACATAACCGCTGGGTTGTGTGCAATTGGATATAAAATCGTTGGGGTCACCAGCTCCATCGCTGTCGGTGTCTGCATACCAGGTGGAGGTGTAAGTGCAAGCGGCATTTCCAAGATCGTCGTAATTGCAGGCCGTGTTGTCGGTGCAATTGTCTGAAGCATCGCACAAGCCATCTGCATCGTTGTCGATTTCGGCATTCCCGCAGCCACATGTGCCAGGTGCTGTTTTGTTGACATCGTCAGGGCAGAGGTCACCAGCTGCAGCCACATAACCGCTGGGTTGCGTGCAATTGGACATAAAATCGTTGGGATCACCAGCTCCATCGCTGTCGGTGTCTGCATACCAGGTGGAGGCGTACGTGCATGCTCCATTGCCTGCGTCGTTGTAGTTGCAGGCGGTGTTGTCATTGCAGTTGTCATTGCAGTCTGAAATTCCGTCGGAATCAGCATCAACGTCAGCCGTTCCACAACCGCAATCTCCGGGAAGGTACTTGTTTGAATCGTTGGGGCATTGATCACCCGGACCGGCAACGTATCCAGCGGGCGCAGTGCAATCGGATAGGGTGCTGTTTGCATCGCCTACGCCGTCGGCATCGGAATCTTCATACCACGTGGCGGGCAAAATACAAGCTCCGTTTCCAGCTTCGTCATAATTGCATGCTGAGGTGTTGGTGCAGTTATCGGATGAATCACACAGGCCGTCGCTGTCAACGTCGGTGTCTACTGCTCCGCAACCACAGAGACTTGGTGAGGTTTTGTTGGCATCTGAATCACAGAAATCACCAGCCGTTGCAACATAACCCGTGGGCTGGGTGCAGCTCGATTGAGTGGTATTCGGGTCTCCATCTCCATCTCCGTCCCCATCTGCATACCATGTGCTGGCATAAGTGCAGTCAGCAGCAGTGGAGGCGGAGGAATCGTAATTGCAGGCTACGGGGTCATTGCAATTGGTGACGGGTGGCAAGGCTCCTGCCTCGAAATTTGAAATCGGGGTGTTTTCAACCAGTGAAATGAACGCATCATCTTCATCGGGGAAGGTGTCGTCATCCACTCCACCGATGTCACTTGCTGAGCCACCGAGGGCGGAATTTGGAGACGAAGAAGTAGCAAAGACTAAGCGCAGCGGTGTAGTCGCATCAAAGCCAATTGGGAATGAACTGATATCAATGTAGAAGTCAATGAAGACCGGGTCTTGCGTTGTACAATTTGAATATTGGGCATAAGACCTTTGATTCCGTGCACCTTCCGCATAGGACGCCAGTGTTGAGGTGGAAGACAAGGTGTTGACGTCTAGCAAGTTCACGCCAGACCCCGCACCTCCAGACCCGTAGATGATTTCCAATTCGAACCCGGGGTTACCAGCTACTGCGTCTGGGTCGGCATTGGCCCCTGTAAAACCTATTTTTCCATCCAAATCGATTAGGAAGCTGTAGCCAAACGCGCCAGTAGGATTTCTCGCAACGCGCATTCGGAGGATGAGCTGTTCATTGCGATTGGCAGGATCCGTATCCGGATCCACTAACCTAAAGTAGGCGGCGTGTTGATTCGTGTTAGGGTTGTCGACGATTTCTGTCGAACCACAATTTGATCCAGTTCGCAAATCTGCCGTTGGCTCGCCTTCGAGGTGCCAAACCACATTCCAATCAGCACCTTCAAACTCATCAATTTCATCCAGATTTGAAGCGGAAAAAGCGGCCCCTGTGCTGGAGATGTATCCATCACCATTGGGGTCTAATGGATTCCCCACGGTGCTGCAAACACTAAATATTTGCCCTGGTGTTTGAGCAGAAGCGGACAAATTTCCAAGTAGGCCTAAGCTCAATAATGCAAATGAGAAAGGGAAGTTTTGAAAAATCGGCATCCGTAATTCGAGTTGGATTAAACATGTAAAAATATGCAAAATAGCATCGTTCATCGATGGTTAATCCAAATTGATACGCCATGTTCACGAACCTCTTTGCCGAAGCAGAGATTTGGAGGCAATCGACTCCATGGAATACCTGATTCGTGCGAGGGCTTGTTTGGGAATCACACCCTAAATTTGTTGCATGTTGACTCGTCTATCCGACATGAAGCCCATGCAGCGCGGCACCATCCGAAGCGTTGAGCGCCCTGAGGCTGTTCAAGCACTTATAGAGATGGGTTGTTGCTTAGGAGAGGGTGTGAAGGTGGCCCATGTAACTCCAGCTCAGGGCCCGATGGCCATTTTCAGCGGAGGACGCAAAATTGCTCTTCGGAAGGAGGCTGCCGAGTCCCTTTGGATTGAGTTGGCTGAGTAAGTCGGACTCAGCCAAAGATTTGAAACGCCAAGAGCGCCATGCCATAGGCAATCAATGAGAAGCCGATTGCCTGAGCAATCGCCCAGAACCAACTTTTCAATTCCCGTTGCACCACAGCCACCGTGCTCATGCATTGCATAGCAAACATGTAAAACAACATCAGGGAGAGGGCAGAAGCAGAATTGAGTAAGGGTTTTCCTGTATGTGGATTGATGACTTCACCCAAGTGCGTCTTCAATGAGTCGATGTTGCCAGAATGGGCATCGTCATGAGGGTACAAGGTGCTCAGGGTCCCAACAAAAACTTCTCGGGCTGCGAACGAGGTTAAAATGGCTATGCCCATTCGGCCATCGTAGCCCAATGGACGAAAAATGGGCTCAACCCAACGGCCCAGGTGACCGACGTAGGATGCTTCGAGCAAGGCAGACTCCCGCTGGTTTTCAGGTGCTTCACGCGCCTCATTCATCGCATCAGTTGGCCCAAACCGCGCCAAACCCCAAAGCACCATCGAAACGACGATGATGACTTGTCCAGCAGAACTGATAAAAGTCCAGCCCTTGGAGAGCATCTCTTGACCCACTTGCCTTGCATTCGGCCATCGGTATACAGGCCATTCCAAGGTGAATCCTCCCTCTGTGCGACGAGGCAAGGCACGGTGCATGATCCAGGCCAAAGCCAAAGCTGCGAGCGTGCTCGTGATGTAAATTCCAAAGAGAAACAACCCCTGTTGGTTGAATACCCCAAAAACTTGCTCATTGGGAACCACAAATCCAATGAGAAAAGCATAAACCGGCAGCCGTGCACTGCAAGTCATCAGCGGAGTGATCAGAATGGTCAGCAAACGTTCTCGTCGGCCAGGAATAGAACGAGCAGCCATGACCGCAGGAACGGCACAAGCCAATCCACCTACCAAAGGCACGATGGAACGCCCGTTGAGGCCAATGCGCTGCAAAAACCGGTCTCCCAAGAATCCTACCCGTGCCATGTAGCCGGTGGATTCTAAGGCAGTGGTTAAGCCAAAGAGAATCATGATTTGCGGAACGAATACCACAATTCCTGCAATGCCACTGAGCAAACCGTCCACCAACAGACTGCTCCACCAAGACTCGGGCAACAGTGAATTCAATCGGTTGATCAACGAACTGAACGCCCCATCCACCCATTCCATTGGCAAAGCGGACCAGGCATAGACCGCCTGGAAGATTCCAAAAAACACAGCACCTAGGATGATGTTGCCCCAGAAGGGGTGTGTGAGGATGGCATCAACCTGATTGGTTAAGAGTGACTTCGCTGCCTCTTCGGGATCTGGTTCGTTGGATTTGTCACCCAAGGCGGATTTCAAAATGGGCCTCAGACGTTCCATGCGCATTCCTGCCTCACTGAGTTGCAATGCAGCTGAAGAAGGTACCGATCCTTGGGCGTCGCGCAGTGTTTTTTTCGCTTCAGCCAGCGCATTCTTGCCGGACTCATCCCAGCCATTGGGTGCTTCGCCGCGGCGCAGGAGGTGAATGGCCTGGCCTCTGCTCAGATGAGGCGAATGGGCCATGAGTTGACCGATGCCCTCTTCCCAATCACTGCCCGATTCCAATGCAATGAAAGGTTGCGCCAAGCTTCTTGCTTCCAAGCTGCGCAGCACCGTCCAGAATCCCCGGACATCGCCAGTGACCGCATTGATGGTAAGCACAGGAATGCCCATTCCTTTTTCGAGCGGCTGGGTTTGGTAATCCGAACGGTCTGTTTCATTGATCACCAGCACGGCCTTGAATCCCCAGTCCAGGATTTGGCTTACGAGAAACAAACTGCTCCTCAATTGAGCCGCCTCGACCACACACAAAACCACATCTGGATGATCTGGATGATCGGCATTGAGCAATACCTCCTGGGTAATTCGCTCATCAGGCGCATTCGCATGCAGGCTGTACGTTCCGGGCAGATCGACAAGTTCCACCTCGCGTTCGAAACGAACCGTTGCCTTACTGGAATCCACGGTTACCCCTGGCATGTTGCCCACTTTTCCGCGCGCCCCAGTCAGCCGATTGAAGAGGGTGGTCTTGCCACAATTGGGGTTGCCGAGTAACGCGAATTTCATGGGGTTGCAAACTTCGGCTCTAAGGCTTGAGTGAACAATACCTCAATCGAGTGAATTGGAATCAATTGCGCACGATCCAGTTCGCAGGATCAACGGGCCTCTTCGTTGTGCCCTCGATGTGCCAAATTTCAAAGTGAACCGTTGCCGAGCCATCTACCGCTCGGGATTTCCCAAGCGTGGTACCGCGAGTAACTTCAGTTCCTTTTGCTAGGGTCACCTCATTCAAGTTGCTGTAAACTGTTCGATACGCCCCGTGGGAAAGGATGATGGTGGTGCCAGAACCGGGGATTGGAAATACGCTGGAAATTTTTCCATCGAAGATGGCTTGAACGGAGGCTCCTGGGTCGGTGGCCAGGTCGATTCCGTTGTTGTCGAATGTGATGCCAGGAAGAGTCGGGTGGTTTTGCCGACCAAATCGTGTGGTGATGACTCCCCTTGTAACTGGCCAAGGAAGGGTGGATTGGTTGCGCTCAAACGCCTCGGAAACTACTCGACCTGCGGGGGTAAGGGCAAATTCGCCTGAAGAGGATGCTCGTTCCGCTGCGAGTTCTGCCTCGATCAATCTGCTGATTTCGGCATTCAACCTCTGACGTTCCTGCTCGGCCTTTTGTTGTTCTGATCGCAGCCGGTTTTCCTCGCCTTTGAGTTGGTTGACCAACCGCTCTCGTTCGGACCGATCTCCTGCCAAACGATCCCGCTCAGCTGCAATGTCCTCCAAAACGCGCTGGGTTTCAAGCCGCTCAGAATCCAGTGCAGCTCGAGTGACTGAGAGTTCTTTTTGGGACGATTCAATGGCCTCGACTTGATTTTTTCTGAGTTTAGAATACGACTGCAACAGCTGGTACCGCAGCGCGGCTTGGCTGAAGGACTCGGCTGCGAACAGGTAGAGCATGGGATTTTGAGACAACCGCATGCGATAGGCTTGGGCGACCATTCGGGCATATTCATCCCGCAAGGCTGCGATGTGACCTTCCAACGACCTGATCTCCGAGTCTGTTCCAGCCATCCTTCGTTCGATGGACCGGAGTTCTTGCCGGTGGTGGCGGATGAGTTCTTCTCGCAAGGCGATTCGATTTTCCACCAAGCGGAGTTGTGAGACGGCATTGGTGCGATTTTCGCGTGTTGCTCCAAGCAGCCTTTCTGTGGTTGCCAATTGTGCCGTAATGGCGTCTCGTTGCCGCTGCAATTCGGCCTTGGATTGGCCCCAAACCCCAGTGGATCCAAGCAGTAAAAGGCCAAGCAGGTAGAGCTTAAAACGAATCACGTCGGTCCATTTCTTCTGGCACTTCGAACGGGAAGTCGTAGGCCTTGTTGATGCGCGTTCTCCCCACATCCAAACGTACGGAGAATGCGCCTTGAGGTGTTTCAATCAGCACTTCAATTTGGCCTGGCAACCGACCTCCATCTGTGGTGTTGAAATCGCTGCGTGTAATGGTCACAAATCGCTGGTAATACAAGTCATCGAAGACATCTCGCACCGGATCAAAACTCAGTCCGTCAAACCAATGCCGCTTGATGAGCAAGTCATCTTCATCGGTCCGTTCACGCAGGCGCTCGTATGCCCGGGCATTGAGCTGAACGGTCAATGAATCGTCTGGTGAAAGGTCCTTGTCATCCAATCCCACCACGCGTTTGGTTCTGCGCTTGTACTTGGAGATCAGCACGTATTCACGGCCATCAATGCGGCTCATGAATTTATCGTTCTCTAAGTCCAAACCCATGGGCCTGCCCACCAATACATCTTGGAAGTCACTGAAGCTCAGGGGGGTATCCAACCAATCTGTGACCGCCGCATAATCTCCCGCGTAATGAAAGCGGTTGTTGGGAACTTTGCTGATCAAAAATGCGCTGTCCGGGGTCAGCATCAATCGGGCCACCTCAACCCCTAAAGCAGGGCTAATGCTGATCCAGATGACGCTGTCGCGTGACATGCGCACCGTTGCACTGAAGGAACCACTCCGTTCGCTTGATTCCACCTCAGCATCCACTTTCATGGCCAGCCATTCCCAGTCCATGGCCGTAGCATCGTACTGGGTGAGGATGGCATTGGGGCTCTGGTTTTTCAAGGGTTTGCCTTGTGCCAACCTCCGTGCATTGGAGCAACCTGCTGCAAGCAGGAGCACCATTGTTCCCATGAAAAGTACGGTTGGTTTCATGAGGTTCGGTTGATTTTCTCGTCCATCCGATCCTTGTTCGCACCGAGTTCCTTGGCACGCGTCCATGCTTCCTTCGCCGTGGTGTCATTTCCCGCGGCTTCGTGGATGTCCCCAGCATTTTCCCACATGCCAGCGCTGCCTCCATTGGCATCGGAGGCCAAGGCCCTGGTGATCCACTCGATTGCGCCTTCATGATCTCCCATAAGGTGGAGCACCCAAGCGTATGTATCCTCGAATATCGCCACTCCAGGTTGCAATTTCACGGCCCGTTGAATGGCAGTTAGCGCCCGATCCAATTCCACGCCGGCTTGCGCGAGGTACCAAGCTTGGTTGTTCCAAATCGTTGCGTTGGTGGGCTCCATCTCCAGCAACAAATCGTATTGCTCAGCCGCCAACAGGGGTTTCCCAGCGGCGTTCAAGGCATCTCCTAAGGCCACGCGAATCCTGAATTCCAGGGAAGGGTCATCGAACACCGAATAGTCCAGCGCCGATTCGCAATGGTGTATGGCGAGCTCTGGATTGCCCAAAGCCTTGGCGGCAATCCCCGCTTGGAGCAACAGCTCGGGTTGGGTTGGGAACCGCACAATGGCCTTTTCAGCATCTGCTCTCAAGGCTTCCCAGTCTTGCATCATCGCATCGAGCTGGACCAACCTTTTCCAGGCGCCAACGCGCTGGGGCTCTTGCTCCACGGCACGCTTCAGCAGCTCAAGTGCTTTGGCCGTGTCGTCGTCTTTCAGGGCTACCTCAGCAGCCATCATGAGCATTTCGGCATTCCCGGGCTTTGCGCTCAATGCTGCGGCCAACAGGGGGCGCAATGGCGCTGAAACCGTTGGGCTATAGATGAACTGCATGTAGTAGTTCAGGACGTTGAGCATTTCCTCTGCAGACACTTCGTCCGATGCAAAAGCTTTGGTGTAGTACTCAACAGCCTTTCGGTCATTCTGTTCATTCAAATACCAATCACCCAACTCAAATTGGACTCGCCCATTGTAAGGGTCAAGTTCCTCAGCTGACTTCAATGCATCCAAAGCCTCCCAGGGCTGGTCGAGGTCCAAGAGAAGGGAACCTAAATAAGCTCTGAATTCGATGACATTGGGGAAGGCCGCGACCATCCCTTGCAAGGTCTCCAAAATCTTCTTTGTGTCCCCTTGTTTTCCAATCAAACCCAACCGTGCGTAGGAGACGTCTGAATCCTTTGCGGATGTAGTTTCAAACACATCACACACCCGGATGCCCGCCTCCAACATGCCTGCCTCTCGGCAATCATCAACCCAGTTCAAGGCGTAGTCAATGTCTCCCTTTCGGGATTCGATCAATGGCAGGATGTCGGCCAGCGCATCCTTCTCGTTTCCGAGCGCGAGGTGAGTCAGGGCGCGATAGTGGTGCATCCACGGATCTTCACTCCCCAAGTTCAACGCGTGGTTGAAATGAACCAATGCCGCGGAGAATCGCTCCGCATCGTAGTCGATTTTTCCGAGTTGAAAGGGAATGGCGGGCTCATCAGGCTCGAGCGCTGAGCATCGGATTAGCGCGGAGTAAGCTTCTTCAAAATCGCCTTTGGCCAAGTCACGTTGAGCATCAAACCACTCCCGCTGGAATGCCTCTGGATAAGGGGGTAAATCAGCCAGGTCTCGGCTACTGCCGCAACCCAAGCCCATTAATACAGCCCCTAACCCAAGTGCAATCGCTTTTTTCATCCTGCTTGTACCGTCGAATAGTCTCCTAAACTAACGTCACTCACCCCCCCGTCATATGCCGCGTGGCTTCCAATCATGGCTCCTTGCAATCGTGCGTTGCGAATGGTTGAATGGTTTTGGATGAGTACGTTTTCGAGGCGACTGTCAGCAACGACCGTGCCAGCTCCAATGGTGGCGTGAGGGCCGATGACGGATCGCTCAATGCGCACGTTGGCTCCCAAATACACGGGAGGAATGATGATGCTTTCCGAAACATCGGCCGTGGAATCAATGCTGTTCCCGTCCTGTGTGAGTTCCAAAATGCGTTGGTTCGTTTCGACGGTCGCAGCTTTGTTGCCACAGTCCATCCACTCACTTACTTCCCCTGGAATGAACCGCAGTCCGGCCTGTGTCATGTTGCGCAAGGCGTCCGGAAGTTGGAATTCACCACCGTGTTGGATGCCCTCGTCGATGAGTCGCTGAAGTTCTCGTTCGAGCCGTTCTCCATCCTTGAAAGCGTAGATGCCAATCATCGCCAAGTCACCTACCCATTGTTTGGGTTTTTCTACATAATCCACAATGGCTCCCGAGCCATCCGTGACCACCACCCCAAACGCACTCGGATCTTCGATGCGCTGCACGAAAAGGACGCCATCCGCGTCGGGGTCAATGGTGAAGTCGGCTCTGAAAAGCGTATCAGCAAAGGCGACCACCACCGGACCTTGGAGCGATTCACGGCCACAAAGAATGGCGTGGGCTGTGCCCAAGGGTTCGTGTTGGTAACAAATCCGCCCCCTTGCCCCGAGTCGCTCAGCCACGGCCAAAAGCTGTGCTTCCGCTTCCGCCCCAAAATCTCCAATGACAAATGCGATTTCCTCTACCCGCTGTCCGCTTCGCGCAACAATGTCCTCCACGAGCCGCTCCACAATCGGTTTTCCAGCAACAGGAATGAGTGGTTTTGGAACGGTCAAGGTGTGTGGTCGCAACCGGCTCCCGCGACCAGCCATGGGGACAATGATGTTCATGGTTGCGAAGTTAAGCGGTTCAGTGCGTTCCGGTATGGCCAAATCCACCCGCGCCGCGATCGGTTTCGGATAGGACTTGGACTTCGTTCCAAACCACGCGCTCATACCGGGCCAAAACGAGCTGGGCAATGCGCTCTCCATGCTCGACTTGGAAGGGTTGTGCTCCGTGATTGATCAAGAGCACCCCAATTTCTCCTCGGTAATCTGCATCGATGGTGCCCGGGGCGTTGAGGACGGTCACCCCGTGCTTGAAAGCCAGGCCACTTCGAGGCCTCACCTGCAATTCCGTGCCTTCTGGCAGCGCCACAAACAGCCCGGTTTTCACCAGTTGGAATTCGCCAGGCGCGAGGGTGATGGGTGCTTCGAGGCATGCCCGAACATCGAGGCCCGCACTTTGAAGGGTGGCATATGCCGGAAGCGGATGACCACTTTCATTTCGAATTTCTACGAGTGCACTCATTTTCCGGTGAATTCTGGCTTGCGCTTTTCAATGAATGCCCGGGTGCCTTCTGAAAAATCTGCCGTTTCAAATTGCGTTCCAAAACTGTTGATTTCAGCCTCGTATCCTTCTCGGCTATACCCCGCCAAAACTGAATCAAGAGCGTTCGCCAAAGCGGTAGGCGCATGCTTCATGATGCTTCGGGCCATGGCTTCAGCCGCTGCACCCAAATCGGCCAAAGGAACCACTTGGTTCACCAATCCGCAGGCCAATGCTTCATCGGCCTTCATCATCCGCGCCGTCAAAATCAACTCCAGTGCCTTGCCTTTTCCGATGAGTTGAGGCAGTCGCTGCGTGCCACCATATCCAGGAATCACTCCAAGGGATACTTCGGGCAGACCCATGCGAGCGTTGTCCGAAGCCACGCGCACATGCGCTGCCATGGCAAGTTCCAGTCCCCCACCCAGGGCGAACCCATTTACGGCAGCTACAACGGGCTTTCGGCATTGCTCCAATTTGTCAAAGAGCAAGCGCTGACCACGGGCTGCCAATTCTTTGCCCTGCTCGCCATTGAAATCTGCGAATTCTTTGATGTCTGCTCCCGCTACGAATGCTTTTTCTCCGGATCCAGTGAGGACGATGGCGCGCACGTCATCGTCAGCTTTGGCGGCATCGATGGCATCGGAAAGGGCTTGTATGACTTCCCCATTCAGGGCGTTGAGGGCGTCAGGTCGGTTGATGGTCAGGGTCAATAGCCCGTCTTGAAGATCGCTGAGGATGAGCATGGGTCTGAGTTTTCGCGTCAAAGTTACGCCACAGTCCCCGGGAAGTGCTCTCTCTTAAAGCTTCTGCTCTCCCCAAATCCAACCCAACCGCCTCCAGGCCAAGGCGGCTTCAACTTCTGCGTCAATCCTGGCTTTCCGCGCCTTGATCAAAGAAGCCTCCCGGCTGTTGATTAAGAAGACCGAACTTTCACCTTCGTCGAATTTGATTCCTTCCGCTTCGAGCAACACCTCCGCTAAGAATTCTGCCTCACGCGCCGCCTGCCATTGATTCACGTAGCTGGACCAAGCGAGGCCAGCTCCCAGGGCGTCGGCTTGCCACTTGCGGGACTTGTTCTCGAGATCGAGCGCAATGTTCTCCCGGTTGATTCGAGCGAGTTCGAGGTCCCCACGCTCCTTGCGAAGAAAGAGGGGGAGGGCAGCTTTGAATTCAAAGGTGTAATCCGAATTGGGTTCAACTGGGGATGCCGCGCTTAGGGCGGCAATTCGAGCGTCGAGTTGGGGCTTGAGTTGCTCCCTTGCGAGGCGGATATCAGCATCGGCTGCGGCGCCTTTTGCTGCGAGCATCTCATACAAGGGGTGGTCTGCCCATCGTGCCGAACGCGCCGCACCATTCAAGGCGTTGGCATCGACCCAGGACGACGCTTCTTTCCAGTCCACTGGAGCCGTTGGGATCATTTCGCTGCTCAACTCTGACGGCCTTCCTGCAAGGTCCCAAAGCCAGGATTCGGCTTTTGCTCGGGTTTGGAAAAGTTCTGTCGAAGCGGTAGCTGCTTCCATTCGTCGGGTGGACCAGCGGAGCCGCGCTTCCACTGTGTCGATGGCAGCGCGGTCGCCACCCAGCACCGCAGCTCGGATGCCTTCGAGCCTCGTGTAGGCAAGCTGCTCAGCTTCTGCGGCGACCTGAGCTACCTCATGTGCTTTGTACCACTTCCAGTAAGAGTCAGCGGCTTCCAGGATCAAGTCGTTGAGCAATGCGCAGCGTTGGGCCGCATTGAGGTCGACATAGGCTTCAGCTTGACGAAGAGCCGTGCGTCGGGAGTCTGTGAGAAGGCCCTGCCCCAGGCGTAAGGTGGCGCCGACGGACCAGATTCCCCCCGCTGGAAGGGTGGATTCGGGGTTGAGGTAAACGCCGTCTGTGGCATTCCAACTGGACTCAAGGGCCAATCCAATGGGCGTTTCGGCCAGGAATCCAGTGCTGCGGTATCCATAGTATTCCGTGCCGCCGAAGGACTTACTTTTCTCAGATGCGAATAATTTTGGATCGAATGCACCTCGGGCCTTCCTCAGGTAGGCAGCGGCGGCATCATCGAGGAGCGCTGCCTGAAGAGCAATGGGGTGCTGATTGAGCACCGAATGGAGGAATGCGCCCTCTTCCAAAGGGGTCTGCGCTGCGGTCGTTGTGGCCATCGCCCAGGCGCACATCAGTAAGAAAAGCCTCGGCATCATGAGGCTTTTTTGTCCTTTCGGTTGAAGGGACGCGAATAGAAATCCGGCGGGAATCCATTCAGTTGTCGCCACACTTCGTACCAAATAGGCACCGTATTCAAAAGGGCAATGCCGCGCGCGCCCCCTCCGGCTCGAAGCGCTTGTGGCCAAGGATTTCCCTCACTTTCACGCACGAGCACACGGTACAGGCCGTTTTCGCTGATTACGGGATCGATGGCCACCACTTCCCCAGGAAACGTCCCGTAGGTTACAGCAGGCCAGCCAGAGAATACAATCGAAGGCCAACCGTCGAACAGGAACCGCACCTCATTTCCAAGCTGAATGAGTGGCAAGTCCATTGGAGCAATGTAAAACTCGACCGCCAGTGCAGTTTCCTCCGGCACAATGGTCAAAATCGGAGTGCCTTCTTTCACGGTTTCTCCGATGCCCCCTTGGAGCGCTTTTGTAATCCGGCCCGCCTGGGGTGCGCGCAGGTAGCGAAAACCTGCCCGCGCTTCATAATTCGCGAACGTATTCTTCAGTTTGGCTACTTCGCCTTGCGCCGATGCTGCGCCTGATTCTGCAGAGAATCGCTCAGCGCTCACTTTGGCAAGTTTGTCTGCGAATTCACTGGCAATCGTGGATTGTTCGAGCAACGCATTCGCAAGGTCGTTTCGGCTGGTGGCGAGGGCATTGATGGCAGAGGTCAATTTGGCTTCTGTTTCTTGCTGCTTCAAGCGACGGGCTTCCAGCTCGGTTAGGGATTTGAGTCCTTGTTCGTAAAGTGTTTGTTGCCGGGAAAGCTGCGCCAATGCCACGTCCACGGCAGCTTGCGCCGCGATTTGGGCGGCGCTGTCCGTCGCAACGGCGAGCAAGGCTTGTTGCGTTTTGTTCCGAGCGGCAGCGGATTTCAGGTCCCGCGCCCTTTCAATGGCAGCAAACTGGTCTTCCAGTGCTTCGATTTTTGAACGGTAAGCGCTGAGGCTTGTCGTTTTTGCCAAAAGCTGCTCTTGCGTGCGTTCCAGGAGTTGAGGATCCGAGTATTCTGCTTTGATTTCTGAAAGCCGGACCAAGGTATCCCCAGGCGCTACAGTTTGTCCTTCACTCACATACCATTGCTCAATTCTTCCTGGAATTGCACTCGGCACTTGCTGAGGACGCTGATCTGGTCGAAGCATGGTGATGGTACCAGTACTTTGAATGTTTTGGGTCCAAGGCAGGAATACCAAACCGATGAGCAACATGCCAATGGCGGCCAACAGTCGCCTCGTCCACGGTCCGGTGTACCGGCTCCGAAGCATGGAAAATGCTTCATACGCGCGCTCGTCGACGCGCTGTTCGATGGAGTTATCGCTGAGGTTAAGCATGTTCACCGGGATGAGTTGTGATGCGATCGATTTGCCCATCTTTGAGGTAAACAATGTGTGTACAACGCTCAAGGAAGGCTGGCTCAGTCGTTGCGGCCACTAAGGTCCAAGGGTGATCGCGCTGGGTCAAAAAGGCGGACAAACGCTCCCGCTCGCTGCTTTCAAACGGGCGAAGAAAGGGATCGAGCACCAACAAGGAGGGCTTGCCCGCGATGGCTCGGGCGAGGAATATCTGATGAATGACCGTCTGGTGCAAGCCTTCGCCATCCGAGTTGAGGGCTGTTTCGAATCCATCTGGCCAGTTTTCGATGACCGGCATCAGCCCAACGGCTGCGGCAGCTCGTGTTAAATCGGCCATGCTGATGCCATCCCGTCCTACGGTTAAGTTTTCAGCAATCGTTCCTTCGAATATGACCTCCTGGGTGAGGTAGTCACCAATTTGCCTCCGCAACTGGCGCTGGTCCCAATTCTTCGCCGGGATGCTGTTTAAAATGCGTGTCCCAGAGCTTGGTTCAATCAATCCTGACATGACATGCAGGAGGGAGGATTTACCACTGCCTGGAGGCCCGATCACGGCGACTCGTGCACCTTCAGGCAGTTCGAGATGGATGCCAGACAGCACTGGACGATTGATGTAGGTGCCTTTGGGGAGGCTGACATCCTTGAGTTGCACTTTGAACCCCCTTGGGGTCGGATTCGGCATGGGCTGATGCGATCCTTCGTGGTCCAGAGGAATGTCAGTCACTTGCCCCATTTTTTCCACGGCAGTAAGCACATCATAAATGGGTTCCATGGTTAGGATGAGTTTTTCCGCGGAATTCATGATTAAAATGATGATGATCTCCGAAGCGACAAATTGCCCGACTGTGATTTCGTTTTCAATGACCAACAAACCTCCAAGAACCAGGAGTCCGAGGGTAATGAGCACCTTAAAGGCAACGATGTTGCTGAATTGAAAAACAAGCACCTTGAAGTGGGCCTTGCGGTGGGCCAAATACGATTTCACCAAATGGTCCGTTCGTTCCACGGGCAAATTGGTTTGGCCTGCCAACTTAAACGTGTTGATCCCGCGAGCCAGCTCTTTCAGCCAATGCGCAACGCGGTACTTGTCACTGCTTTCCTTCAAACTTGTCTTCATTCCTCGCGGGCCACTCCAAAAGACGATGGCTCCCAAAGTGGCTGCGAGTACGATGCCGAAGAAAATGAAATTGGGGTGGTAAAATGAGAGCAAGACAAGGCCAAACAAAATCTGGACCCCGCTTGCCGTAAAGTCCAGGAGCAGCTTCGAAAGCCCTTTTTGAACGTTGAGCGTGTCAAAGAATCGATTCACCAATTCTGGAGGATAGGTGCCGCTCAAGGCCTCTGTCTTGAACCGAGGAATGCGGTAGGCAAACTCAAATGCGGCTCGCGTGAAAATGCGTTGTTGCAGCACTTCGGTAATGCTCAATTGAACCACTTGGAGCAGGCCACTGAGTGCCACTCCGGCTGTCACAATGACCGTGAGGATGATCCAACTGGTGCTCACACGACCTGCGAGGATCAAGCCCACGATGGCTTGAATGCCGAGGGGCAGGGTCAAGGCAACCAGTCCATTAACGGCGGCATATAAGTAAATGTAAGTGATGTCTCGGCGGTCCCGTTGGAACATCCGGAAGAGCCTCTGAATGGGGCGAACGCTGTCGGCAGAAATTGTCGGCATGCGGGGTTGTTTAGAATGGCTCTAAATAACCCATAAGCGCCCTGGTTCAAGTTAAAAATGACCAAAATCCCTCTCGCGGGCCATGTGATCCGGTTGGCTCGCGATGAGTTGCTGGGTATAAGGATGTTGGGGCGTGTGAAGGACGTCATGGGCGGTTCCAGATTCTACGATTTGGCCCTGATGCATTACGGCAACGCGGTCGCAAAAACCCGCTACGACATGGAGGTCATGGCTGATGAACAGGTAGGTAAGACCGCGTTGATTAGCAAGGTCCTGGAGCAATTCAAGGATCGATTCCCGGATGGCGGTGTCCAGAGCGGCAACGGACTCGTCGAGAACGAGAAACTCGGGTTCGACGGCAAGGGCCCGAGCGATGACCACGCGTGCGCGCTGGCCGCCGCTGAGTTGGCCCGGTTTCTTGTTGGCTGTTTCGGGTGAGAGCCCGACCTCTGTCAGGAGGTCGTCGGCGCGTTGGATGGGATGTCCATGGGTAATGAGCACTTCTCGGAGCGCTGCGCCGATGGTCATTCGGGGATTGAGGGCGGCGTAAGGGTCTTGGAAGACGAGTTGTGCTCTCCGACGCAAGGAGGACATGGCTGCCCGATTGTTCGCTTCCACGGATGTCCCATCGAAAGTGACGCGGCCGGAGTCAAAGGGTGTGAGGCCGATGAGCGCTCGGCCCAACGTTGATTTGCCCGAACCGCTTTCGCCAACCAGCCCGAGTCGTTCGCCGCGGTGTATGCTGAGGTCAATGCCCTTGAGGGCTTGAAACTGCGCTAAAGGACGGCCCATAATGCTCTTCCGAGTCACGTAGGATTTGAGCACACCTTGTGCCACCACGAGGGGCGGGGCGGGCTGATGAGGGATGTGCCCCACGGGACGTCGGTAAGCGGTGAGGAGTTCTTTGGTGTACGGGTGCTTGGGCGAATGGAAGATTTGGGCCAAATCCCCGCTCTCCACTACGTGCCCATTCCGCAACACGACCACCTCGTGCGCGGTGGCTTCTACAACTCCTAAATCGTGCGTAATGAACAAAATAGCCAAGCCACGTTCACGCTGCAATCGCTGCAACAAGAGCAGCAAGGACCGCTGGACGGTAACATCCAAGGCGGTCGTCGGTTCGTCCGCAATCAAGACCTCAGGATTGCTTGCCAAAGCCAGCGCTACCATGACCCGTTGCTTCTGGCCTCCACTCAATTCGTGCGGATACTTCCGTGCAGTCACCTCGGGATCAGGCAGCTCAACGTCCGCTAACAGCCGCACCACTTGCTTGCCAGCTTCGCGGTTTGTCAATCCCTGATGGACGAGCATGGACTCAGCGACTTGCTCCCCAATCTTCATCGAAGGATTCAGTGAAGACATCGGGTCTTGGAAAACCATCGCCAAACCGCGTCCGCGGGGAGCACCAACCCGCAACCAATCTTGGCCCGAGGCGACATGCATGACTTGGCCCGATGCTACCCGACCGTTGGAAGGGAGCAGCCCCATGATGGCAGAAGAGGTAACGCTTTTACCGGATCCACTTTCCCCTACCAGAGCTGTGGTTTGACCTGCACGCAACGTGAGACTTACGTCATGGGTGGTCGGTGCATGGCTTCCGAATGCGACGGACAAACCGCTCACTTCCAACACCACGCGACCTTCCATATCAGAGGGTTCCTCGGTTCTCTTGCTCTCGTTCGATGGCTTCGAACAGGGCCTTGAAATTGCCTTTACCGAAGGACTTTGCGCCCTTGCGCTGGATGATTTCAAAGAACATGGTAGGGCGGTCGACGACGGGCTTTGTGAAGAGTTGCAGCAAATAACCTTCGTCATCGCGGTCGATGAGAATCCCCAGCTCTTTCAAAGGTTCAAGGTCTTCATCGATGGTGCCCACTCGATCCAAAACCGTGTCATAATAGGTCTTGGGAACTTGTAAAAATTCAATTCCTCGGTCTCTCAATTGGGTGACCGTCTCGATGATGTTGTCCGTTGCAACGGCGATGTGCTGCACGCCGGCGCCTTGGTAAAAATCGATGTACTCCTCGATTTGGGATTTCTTCCTGCCCTCGGCGGGCTCGTTGATTGGGAATTTGATGCGACCGTTTCCATTGGACATCACCTTGGACATCAAGGCCGTGTATTCGGTCGAAATGTCCTTGTCGTCGAAAGAAATGAGCTGGGCAAACCCCATGACTTTGGCATAAAATTCGGTCCACTTGTTCATCTCTCCCCAACCCACGTTGCCCACCATGTGATCGACGAATTTCAATCCCACTTCGCTGGAACGGAATGCAGGATTCCAAGGCTGATACCCAGGCAGGAATGTCCCGGTGTAGTCCTTGCGTTCTACGAATACATGGATGGTTTCGCCATAGGTTTCAATGGCGCTCAGCACCACCCGGCCGTCTCCGTCTTCCAGGACTTTGGGTTCAAAGACGCTGGTCGCGCCTCGTTGGGTTGTTTCTTTCCAGCTCGAAGTGGCGTCATCCACCCACAGGGCGACCGCTTTGACGCCATCTCCGTGCTTGCTAACATGCTCGTTGATGGGCCCACCGGACACCAACGAGGTGGTCAATACGAGGGTGATTTTGTCCTGCCGCAAAACGTAAGATACGCGGTCCTTCACTCCAGTCTCTAAACCGGCGAAAGCAACGGGTTGGAAGCCCCAAGCCGTCATGTAATAGTGGGCGCTCTGCTTGGCGTTGCCGCAGTACAATTCAATGTGGTCCGTGCCCAAGAGGGGCAGAAAATCCTCTGCTTCGGGGATTACTTTTTCTAATTCTGGGGAGGCGTTCATTTCGCTGGTATTTCGCATTCAAAGGTAGGCCACTCACATTCCAGGTTCGAGCCAGGAGCGCAGATAGCCCGGATCTTCGATGTCCAGGGCTTGTTGGGTGACTTGGAGGGGTCGGAAGGTATCCACCATCACGGCAAGTTCTTCTGTGCCGGACTTGCCGATGCTGGCTTCGTATGTACCCGGGTGAGGGCCGTGCGGAATGCCTGCGGGGTGCAAGCTGATGTCTCCTCTGTCAATCCCCTTCCTGCTCATGAAATCCCCTTCGACATAATAGAGGACTTCGTCGCTATCGATGTTGCTGTGGTTGTACGGAGCTGGTATGGACTCCGGGTGGTAATCGTACAACCTGGGAACAAACGAGCAAATCACAAATCCATCCGTTTCAAAGGTTTGATGAACGGGCGGGGGTTGGTGAACGCGGCCGGTGATGGGCTCAAAGTCGTGAATGGAAAAGGCATAAGGAAAGTGGTATCCATCCCATCCCACCACATCGAATGGATGGCTGGCGTAGATGAAGTCATGGAGGAATCCCTCCTTTTTGATATGGATGGTGAATTCGCCGATTTCATCGTGGGTTTCCAACTTTTCTGGGGCACGCATGTCCCGTTCGCAATAGGGACTGTGTTCGAGCAACTGCCCAAAATGGTTGCGGTACCGCTTGGGCGTGTAGACCGGCGAAGTGCTTTCGATGACCAGCAACCGGTTGGAGGAGGTTTCAAATTCCAGCCGGTAAATCATGCCCCGTGGGATGACCAAATAATCGCCAGGAGAGAACGGGATGTTGCCCAACATGGAGCAGAGCGTGCCGCTGCCGTCATGAACAAAAAGCACTTCATCGCAGTCGGCATTTTTGTAAAAGGCATCTTGTGCCATGCTTTCGGTCGGGGCCGCCAAGGACAGAATAACATCCGAATTGAACAAGACAGGAGTCTTGGCCTTCAAATAATCCGGTTGAGGTTGGACCTTGAAGCCCTCGAGTTTTCGGCTGATCAAATTCTGATCCATCGCCGCTACAGGCCGCACATCCAAACTTGCGCCAACTCCCTTCACCATGGTGGGGCGGTGCACATGGTAGAGCAGCGAGCTCATGCCCACGAACCCAATGGTGCCAAAAAGCTGCTCATAATAGAGCGTTCCGTCCGGTTTTCTGAATTGCGTGTGCCGCTTCTGAGGGAATTTCCCGAGTCGATGGTAAAAAGGCATAATGGAGATGGTCTTTCTCTGGCCAAATTACTTCAACTTGAACCGCTACTTCCTGACGGGACCAGAATTTCCTTGAATGGGCCGTTTTTAGGCACGAGACCGATTCAATCAGCAGCAGCCCACCACGGGGGTTCTCCCTTCTTGTTCAGGCGCCAACGAAGAGCCAGCTTTTCCCCAGCTTCAAGGGGCTCACCCCAGCTGAGTCTGTTTTTGCGAACGATGGCTTTCATGCTTACGCCAACTCGCTGTGAGAAATCCCAAAGGGATTCATCCGGCAGCGGGGTTCCCCAGGCCACCTGGCTGCGTGACCTCTTGGGTTGCAAATAGACGATCTCACCTTGTGTCAAGGCATGGCCGACTGATTTCCGCTCCACCTCGTTGTACTGGTAGAACTGCCAAGGCATCATGTCCAAGAGTTCCGCGAGGGACTCGTAGGTGTCTCCTTTGTTCGCTAGAATGTACTCAACCACATTGTCGGAGACCAAAATTTCCCGTCCGGAGGTCAAACGTTGGCTGGTCAATTCGTCTCGGCCCTGATTCCAAGCTGCATCGGATTCCATCAAAGCAATGGCTTGGTCATCGAAGCGGTAAAGTTCATAGCGCTCGACCAAGTCGATGAGTTTGTCAGCGTATTGTGGGTTGGTGGCGTAACCGCATCGCTTCAGCCCTTTGGCCCAGCCTTTGTAATCAAGAATCTCCAACTCGAACAAAGATTCATACCGCGAACGCTTCAAGAAATCGCTGTGGTCGTTGAAACTGTCTGCGGCGTCTTCATACACCCGAAAACACTCTCCCTTTTCGTCATCGTCGTGGTAAGTTCTTCCCCCAGTCCAGTCGCTGTGGCATTTGATGCCGAAGTGGTTGTTTGAAACACTGGCTAACTCGCTGTTGCCGTTCCCGCTTTCCAGAATTCCTTGGGCCAAGGTGATGCTCGCAGGAATTTTGTGATCAATCATTTGCCGAATGGCCACATCGCTCCACTGGGCAATGTAATCTTGTGGCTTCGCCGCGGGAGCTTGGGCACTTGCGTTTTGCAGGGAGAGCGTCCCTAAACAACACGCTACAAGGAGCTTCAACAGGTCGATTTTCAATCTCATGGACGGGCAAATTTACCGCGCACCTAGAGGCACATATCAGCGCTGAATAGCTTCATATCAACGACCCAATGTGAACTCAGTGGCTTGGCAATTCCACGCCGTCCAATTCACGGATCAATGTTCCATCAGGGCTAAAAAACTGCCACGTCCCAACCGATTCGCCCTTTGGGCTGTATTGGCCTCGGATGTTGATGTTGCCATTGGGATGCCAAGTTCTGTATGGACCGACCTGAATGCCTCGTTCGTAATGGTGCTCTGACCAGGGTTTCCCATCTGGGTAGTGGGCCCGCCAAACGCCCGTTTTCTTCCCTTCTGCATCGAACCGCCCCTCGCGATCCAATGCACCATTCTCGTAAAAAAATCGTTCAAAAACGGTGTCCTTGTGGACCTGTTCCATGGTGTGCTTTGGAGCTCCCGTAGGCCAAACTTCTCGAATCACCACCTCCCGATGAGCATCAGCGCACCCCACCCCAATTACCCCAATTACCAACCAACCCGCCAACCGAATCATTTCTTTCGCTGTATCGTGTATTGCACCAAATCCCGCAGCGCCTCCCGAGAGGGGCTCAGCTCAAACGCCTGCAACATCTCCATTGCTTCTTCCAAGAGTTCGTCCATCCGTTTTCGGGCATAGGCCATTCCAGGTCCTTCCAAAACGGTTGTCATCACCTCTGCAACCGCTTTCGGGTCGTTGCTTCGGTATTTGACCAATCGGATGATGCGCCTCCGCTTCGATGAATCAGCTTGTTGCAGCGTATGGATCAATGGCAGCGTCATTTTTCGCTCTTTGATGTCGACCCCTGTGGGCTTGCCAGTGCGTTCACCTTCGCCGAGGTCCAACAGGTCATCTTGGATTTGGAATGCCAAACCCACCAACTCCCCAAATTTTCGCATCCGCTCAATTTCTTCATCCGATGCTCCAGCGGAAGCCGCCCCTGTGGCACAACATGCAGCAATGAGGGAGGCCGTTTTCCGCCGAATGATCTCGAAGTAGACCTCTTCAGTAATGTCCAAGCGACGGGCTTTTTCAATCTGAAGCAATTCCCCTTCCGAGATCTCACGAACGGCTTGGGAAGTGATTTTCAGCAAATCATAGGTATCATCTTCTACGGCCATGAGCAATCCTCTCGACAGCAGGTAATCTCCAACTAAGACAGCGACTTTCTTGCGCCAAAGGGCTTGAATGGAGAAAAACCCACGCCGCATGTCGCTTTCATCAACGACGTCGTCATGCACCAAGGTTGCCGTGTGAAGCAGCTCGATGAGGGATGCCGCAACTTGCGCTCGTTTCCCCAAAGGTTCTGTTGGAGCAAGATCAGCGTGCAGCCGGGCACTGAGAAAAACAAACAGCGGTCGCATTTGCTTCCCTTTCCGCCTCAAAATGTGCGCCATGATGATGTTCAGGAGCTGAACGTCCGTGCGCATGGCTTCTTTGAAGTGCGTTTTGAACGCTTCCATGTCGAGGGCGACCGGAGCTTGGATGGATTTGATTCTGCTCATTGAGGCGTACAAAGGTACGTACGGCAGCGCAGGAGGTGGGGGTTGTCTATCTTTGGCGCAAATCTCGCTCTATGATTCGATCCATGACCGGTTACGGGAAGGCCACGGGCGTCATCGGCAACCGCCGCTACACCGTTGAAGTACGCTCCCTGAATGGCAAGCAATTGGACCTTTCGGTTCGCATGCCCAGTGCATTTCGCGAGCGAGAAATGGCCATTCGAAAGCAGGTTGGTGCCGAACTGATCCGAGGCAAATCTGACTTATCGATTCACTATGAGCAAGAGGAAGGAGATGCCCGCAACCAATTGAATGAGTCGGTTGTGAAGGGTTACTTGGCCCAGATTCGTTCCCTCGCAGCCTCTGAGTCCATTGCTTCTGGAGATTGGATTGGTGCCGCACTGCGGTTGCCGGATGCCGTTCAGCAATCCAAGGATGAATTGGACGAAGAATCTTGGACGATGTTGGATGCGTTGATTCAAAAAGCGCTTGCTGCCTTCAATGCCTTTCGCGAGCAAGAAGGCAGGGCTTTGGCGGCTGATTTTAAGGCCAACTTAGACTCCATCGGTGAGGTGGAATCGGGTTTGGATGACCTCTTGGAAGCTCGGTTGAATCGTGTAAAAAGCCGCATTTACAGCCATTTGGAGGAGGCCATGCAACGGGGCCGAATTGACGAAAACCGCTTTGAGCAGGAAGTGCTTTTCTACCTCGAAAAAATGGATGTCAGTGAGGAGCGCGTCAGGCTGAGGGCGCATTTGAGTTTGTTCAAGGAAATTTTAGAAGCGCCTCCCGGTCAAGGAAAAAAATTGGGGTTTGTTGCGCAAGAGATTGGAAGGGAGGTGAATACGTTGGGATCGAAAGCAAACGATGCCGAGATTCAACGGCTGGTGGTTGGGATGAAAGATGATTTGGAGAAAATCAAGGAACAAGTTCTGAACGTGCTGTAATGATGCATTCGCCTGCCACTGGTAAAGCAGTCATTTTCTCGGCGCCATCGGGTTCGGGAAAAACAACGATTGTAAGGCACCTATTGGAGCACGTTGGCTGTCCGATGGGCTTTTCGGTCAGCGCGACCACCCGCCCAAGTCGAGGCTTGGAGCGCGATGGAGTTGATTACCACTTCTTGACGCTTGAAGAATTCAAGAAGCGGGTTGATGACGGCGCCTTTGTTGAATGGGAAGAGGTGTATCCTGGGAAGTGCTATGGCACGCTTCGCTCGGAGTTGGAGCGCATGTGGAGTTTGGGTGAAACGGCATTATTTGATGTGGACGTTGAAGGAGGTGTGAACTTGCGTGAGGCACTGGGCGACCAAGCCCTAAGTGTTTTTATACAACCCCCATCACTGGAGGTTTTACGTGCCCGACTGACCCGTCGGGGAACGGATTCTGCAGAAGTGATTGAGGAGCGGCTGAAGAAGGCTGAGCGCGAGTTGGAGTATGCGAGTCGATTTGACGCTGTGCTAGTCAATGACGATCTAGAGTTGGCTTGCGCCCAAGCCATTCAATTGGTTCGGGAGTTCATCGGTTATACCCTCCCCACCCCATGATGCCACCCCGCAAAATTGGATTGTACTTCGGGTCGTTTAACCCCATTCACATGGGCCACCTCGTGATTGCAAACCACATGGCGACGCACACGGATTTGGATGAAGTTTGGTTGGTGGTCACCCCGCAATCACCGCATAAGCAACGCAGCGCCTTGATTGCCTTCGACCACCGCATGCAGATGGTGCGGTTGGCCATTTCCGACAATGCCGCACTTTCGGCTACGGATGTGGAGTCCCGGCTCATGGAGCCTCATTACACGGCGGCCACCATGCGCTACATGCGGCAGGAACATCCTGAGGTTGAATTCAGCATCATCATTGGAGAGGACAATTTTGACACGCTTCATACGTGGAAAGACTACCTGGATTTGTTAGAACATCACCGGTTTTTGGTCTATCCTCGGCGCACCCCGGACGTGCCACTTGCGAATGTGGAAGAAGGTGTTTCGTGGAGCCATCAAAAGGTTCACCCATGCAACGCCCCCATGATTAGCATT
The DNA here is from genome assembly GCA_036825655.1 of Flavobacteriales bacterium. Classification (GTDB taxonomy): domain Bacteria; phylum Bacteroidota; class Bacteroidia; order Flavobacteriales_D; family Sanyastnellaceae; genus JALQTD01. The sequence continues at coordinate 49,681 of DAISXU010000002.1, forward strand.
TCCTCAACCTATTTGAGGCAGGCCATTTTGAACAAGAAGGACATCCGTTACTTGTTGCCAGACAAGGTGCTCAACTACATTGGGAGCAATCACCTTTACGAGGATTGATCACGTGTTGTTGAAGGCATTCATGGTGCGACCGAGCCCAGCGGTGGAGAAACTCCAGGTGCACTCAACGCAACGGTTCAACCGTTCTTCGAGTGCCTTGGCTTCGGCCTCGCTCCACTTTCCCAGAACATAATCTACTTGGGATCCCCGGTTGAAGGCGTCGCCGATTCCGAACCGCAACCTGGGGTATTGACTGGATTGCAGCACATGTTGTATGTCCTTCAATCCATTGTGTCCGCCGTCGGATCCCTTTCCCCGCATGCGCAAAGTTCCAAATGGCAAGGCCAAATCATCTGTGATGATAAGGACTTGATCAACGGGGATTTTCTCGGCATCCATCCAATAACGAACCGCCTTTCCACTGAGGTTCATGTAGGTAGACGGTTTAAGCAAAACAAATTGCCTCGACTTGAAACGGAAAGTGGACACCTCGCCCAATCGAGCAGGAGCAAATTGTGCTCCCTTCGACTGGGCGATGGCATCCACGACCTTGAACCCGATGTTGTGTCGGGTTTCCTCATATTCAGCACCGGGATTTCCCAGACCGACAATGAGGTACTTCATTTTCTTATTCAGCTCCGCCTTCGTCGGCAGCGGCAGCAGCAGCAATTGCAGCACGCGTCCGCTTCACAGCAGCGATGAGGGTTGAGTCACTCAACAAAATCTCACACCCTTCGACGTTGAGGTCGCGAACACGGGTGTTGCTGCCGATCTCCAAATTGGAAATGTCGACGGAGATGGACTCAGGCAAGTTGTTAGGCAATCCGCGCACAGGCACTCTGCGGTATTGCATTTCAAGGCGTCCACCGTTCATTACACCTGGAGAAGTTCCGGTGGTGCGAACTGGTAATTCAACCCGCACAGGCTTGTTCGCGTCGAGCTGAAGTGCGTCGATGTGAATGATGTAGTCTGTAACGGGGTGGAATTGGATTTCTTGGAGGATGGTATCGTAAGTGGTACCGTCTACGTCCAAGGCAATCCGGAAGACATCCGGGTTGATGACCAAACGTTCGATGTCCAACTTCGCAACGTGGAAGTGGATTTGCTCGGTGCCTCCGTAAAGGACACCCGGGACACGACCTTCAACGCGGAGGGTCGCAGCATCTTTTTTCCCTACGCCCCCGCGAAGGGAGCCGCTCAATGATGCAGTCTTCATAATGATATGGGTTTAAACAATAAGTTCTGAACTGATGGAACGCTCTTCTACGAGGCAGGTGAGCGTTTTTGCAAACAAATCGTGGACTGGAAGGACCTTGATTTTCTCGGTATTCTCGCCCTCTTTCAAAGGCATGCTATCGGTAATGACCAACTCCTGCAAGCTACTTTTCGCGATGCGGTCATAGGCTGGACCACTCAACACCCCATGCGTGCACAGTGCGCGTACGCTTCTCGCGCCATGCTCCATCATGAGGTCCGCCGCTTTCGTCAGTGTGCCTGCTGTATCGCACATGTCATCCACGAGGACGACATCCTTGTCGGCCACATTTCCAATGACGGTCATCGAGTCCACTTCATTTGCTACCGAGCGCTGCTTGTAGCAAATGGCCATGTCGACTCCAAGTCGCTTCGCATAACTGTTGGCGCGCTTCGTTCCTCCCGTGTCAGGCGTTGCAATGCACAGGGTACTTCTGTCCAATTGCTCCAGGTAAGGAATGAAAATCGTACTCGCATACAGATGATCCACGGGGACTTCGAAAAACCCTTGAATCTGGTCTGCGTGCAAGTCCATGGTGATGAGACGATCGATGCCAGCAGCAGTCAGCAGGTTAGCGACCAGCTTCGCCCCGATGGCCACGCGTGGCTTATCCTTGCGGTCTTGACGAGCCCAGCCGAAATAGGGAATCATTGCGATGATTCGTTTTGCGCTGGCTCGCTTGGCTGCGTCGATTAACAAAAGCAGCTCAAAAAGGTTGTCAGTCGGAGGGTAGGTGCCCTGAATGATGACCACTTCCTTGCCCCTGACCGTCTCCTCAATGCTCACCTGAAACTCACCATCGCTGAAGCGTGTGGTGTTCACAGGAATCAAATCCGCACCAAAAGCTTCGGCCACGCGGGCACCAAAAGCATGAGAGGAAGAACCAGCGAGGATTTTCAACATGGCAGCGAGGCAATTTTCAGGGGTGCAAATGTAAGCTATTTAACGTCCAACACCAAGTGCTTTCTATCACGAAATCAGCGAAGTGAAAACTTCACAGGCAAGGTATAAAGAACACGCACGGGACGTCCCTGTTGGCGTCCTGGATTCAATGCAGGAAGTCCTTCTACGCAACTGATCGTGGTTGCCTCGAAGGCCTTGTGCGGGGACTTCAACACCCGAGCATTTCGGACATGCCCCGTTTCATCAATGACATACTCGACGTAGACCGTTCCGCTCATGCCCGCATCTTTCATGAGGCGAGGAAATTCTACACAGGATTGTATGTATTCAATGATACGCTGCTCAGTGCACAGGCGCTCGGCTTCTGAATCCAAGACGTTCACGCACGCGTCAAAGGCAGGCATGTGGTCCGCAACCAACAAGGTTTCTGGTTCATCAGACGTTGGTGTCGCGGGGGAGGTTCCCAAAATCGCATCCCATCCACTGAAGAAAACCGGGTCTGGATCCGGCTGAGCCGCACCCACAAAGATGGGAGAAGGCTTCGGGTCTGGCATGGGCAGTGGATTGACAAGGGGCTTGGGGGGTGGAGGTTTCACTGGAGTGGAGGTCGGGATGACTTCTACCTCTAATAAATCAAGCGGCATGGACGAAGCAGCGGCTAACCCTGCTCCAGACCATTCAAATCGAGTCCATTCTAAAGCAGCCCACGTCAAGGAGAGCGCTGCAATCAAACCGAATATGAAGTACGGCTGAGGGGAGTGGGGTTTGGGCATGAGAAAAGGAGTTAACGGTGATGGTCAACTCCTTTCCAATATTGTGCCAGAATGTGTTAATCAGCTGTTATGATGAAATCAACTTGAATCCTTTGCCGTGCACGTTCATGATCTCGATGGTCGGATCGCTTGAAAGGTGCTTCCTCAGCTTGGCGATGTAAACGTCCATGCTTCGCCCGTTGAAATAGTTCGCGTCTCCCCAAATGGTGCGCAACGCAAAAGGCCGCTCGAGCAGACCGTTTTTGTGCTTGACCAACAAGTACAGCAATTCATTCTCCTTGGTCGTCAATCGGGTTTCATGGCCATCATGGCTCAAGAGTTGGGTGTTGTAATCGAATGAATATTCACCCACATTGAATTCGCTTACTTCTTCTCCATCTTCCGGCAATGCTGCTGAGCGCCGGAGTATCGCTTGAATTCTCATGAGCAACTCGTCCATGGAGAAGGGCTTTGTCATGTAGTCATCTGCGCCGACCTTGAAGCCTTCTAGGGTGTCTTCTTTCGCAGACCGTGCGGTCAGGAAGAGGATGGGCAACTTGCGGGATTCCCTCCGGATTTCTTCCGCTACCTCAAACCCATCTTTTCTGGGCATCATGACATCGAGGAGGGCAAAATCGAAGGTGTGGCGGTGGTATTCTTTCAAACCCTCAACTCCATCTTTGGCCCAAACGGTGTCGTAGCCTTTTGCAGTCAGGAAGTCAGAAAGGAGTTTGCCTAGGTTGGGATCGTCCTCGCAGAGGAGGATGGATATTTTCTTGTTGGTGCTCATTTCAATTTGCGGGTTGATTTTTAGGCAATTCAATTACAAAAGTGCTGCCCTTCCCCGGTTCGCTTTCGACGTGAATTCGGCCATGGTGGCGCTTGACTACGGTTTGGACATAGCTCAAACCCAATCCAAATCCTTTCACATCGTGCACGTTTCCAGTCGGGACGCGGTAGAGTCTATCAAAGACCTTGCCTAAATGTTCTTTGGGGATGCCAATTCCATTGTCACGGAATCGAAATTCCACACCATGGTTGGAGTTGCGGCTCGTGATGACAATCAGTGGGTCTTGGTTTGCATACTTCAAGGCATTGTCCATGAGGTTGTAGACCACATTGGTCAGGTGAATCCGATCCGCCTCAAGCACGGGATCACTCGCTTGCAAGTTCAATTCTACCTTGCCACCACGCTTTACCGTCTGAATGGCCAAGTTCTTGACCACTTCCTTGACTACATCATGCGCATTCAGTGGCTGCATGAACAATCGCATGCTACCGGAGTCAGCCAAACTTGCTTGGAGCACGTTTTCCACAAGCACTCCGAGGCGCTTGTTCTCTTCCTTGATGAGGCCTACATAATGCTTCAGATTGTCCTCATTTTTTCGCATGTCAGCGTCGTTCAGGGCTTCCGCTGCGAGCCCGATGGTGCTGATGGGCGTTTTCAGTTCATGCGTGAGGTTATTCATCAGGTCCCTGCGGATTCGATCAATTCGTTTGTTTCGATTCGCTGTCAATACCGCGCTGAAAAGACCAGCCGCGATGATGGCAAGCATGATACCTGTTAACGCGAATTGCCCCAGCAAATTGTGTAAGATGTAACGATCCAAGTGCGGGAAATAAATGCAAACCCTGAGGGGGTCAATCATGGTACAATACCCCTCTTCCGTTAAGTCGGATCGGTATTCCTCTGCGTCCTCTTCCAACCTCGCCGGCTCGCCAAAACGATCAAAAACCCCAATCACCAGTTCTGCCATCACCCCTTGGTCACGCAAGGCGTTTTGGATCAAGCTGTCCAACATGAAGGCGTCCATTCGCTCCAACATGACTTCTTCTGCACCCAACATTCCCTCGCCAATGGAAGGGACATTCGCTGTAGCGTTGATCGAATTCAGTTGAAGCTGAAGGGAGGTAGTGCTCGGTTGCAGCATAAACTGCTTGACTTCCGAAAGAGCCGATGATACGTGGTCATCAAACAACTGCTGTTTCATCCGCACAGAAGAGCGCAACCAGTGAATTTGAATGGTGCTCAATCCCAAAAAGGCAATGACCATCGCGATGATGAACCAAGGGATGCTCTTTTTTCGCTTTGATGCCATTGCAAACCAAAGGTAGTCACTGCCCCGTGCAACAAACATACCTTCAACATCCCTTAACAAACCCTTCACTCAAGGTATGAAACTGAGCCGCACATTTGTTCAACTTGATTGGCCCTACTATGGCGGTGGGCCGAGGTTTGACAGTCCTCCAACAGGACGAAAGGGGGCTTCACAACGGTGAGGCCCTTTTGATTGTTACCCCTCGGATTTTCGATGAATGAAACCGTTGGTCTCCTTTGTATATTCGTGCTTCCACTTCGCCTCATGATCCCTCAGTCAACCGTCGACCAAATTATGGAAGCAGCTGTCATCGAAGAGGTGATTGGCGACTACGTGGAGCTCAAAAAACAAGGGAGCAGCTTCCGTGGGCTCAGTCCGTTCAACAACGAAAAAACGCCCTCTTTCTATGTCATTCCCGAAAAGGGAATCTTCAAGGATTTTTCCAGCGGCAAAGGAGGTAGTCTCATTTCCTTTTTGATGGAGGTGGAGAGTTTGTCCTACCCTGAAGCCTTGAGGCTTTTGGCGAAACGGTATAACATCGAGGTTGAAGAGCGCGAGCAAACTCCCGCTGAACTTGCTGCGAAAAGCGAACGTGAGAGCATCGCATCCGTGGTCGCCTGGGCGCAGAAGTGGTTCACTTCCCAGCTCCTTGAGACGGATGCAGGGCAGAGCATTGGTTTAAGTTACTTCACAGAACGCGGCTTCAGGCCTGAAACGTTGAAGCGGTTTTTGATTGGTTACTCCCCGGACGTTTGGGATGCCTTTTCCCAAGCCGCAATCGATGCGGGCTATGACAAGAAGTGGCTCTTGGCCTCGGGATTGAGCCGTGAACGCGATTCAGGAGGACTCTGGGATTTCTTCAAGGGGCGGGTGATGTTTCCCATACGCGACATCACGGGCCGAGTGATTGGATTCGGCGGACGGACGTTGAAGAAGGACAAAGATCAAGCGAAGTATTACAACAGTCCGGAGAGTGCACTTTACCACAAGAGCGATGTGCTTTTTGGCATACACCTGGCAAAACCTGCAATTACTAAGCGGGATGAGGTGCTCCTTGTGGAAGGTTACACAGATGTTATGGCTTTGCACCAAGCAGGCCTTGAGCATGCTGTGGCTTCGAGTGGCACCGCATTGACGGAAGGCCAAATCAAGATCATCCGTCGCTTCACGAAGCGCGTGGTGGTGTTGTTTGACGGAGACGCCGCTGGGGTGCGCGCCTCGCTTCGCGGAATCGACTTGCTTTTGGCAGCAGGATTGCAGGTGAAGGTGTTGTCCTTTCCTGAAGGGGATGATCCGGATAGCTATTCACGAAAGGTTAGTTCTGCGGAATTGCAGCGGTTTGTTTCGGAGGAGGCTCAGGATTTTGTTGGATTCAAAATCCAAACCTTGCTGGCAGATGCTGGGACGGACCCCTTGCGAAGAGCGGAGGCTGTCCGGAGTGTTGTGGAGTCCATTGCGGCCATTCCCGATGCGATTGAGCGCAGTGTCTACCTGCAGTCTTCTGCGCACCAACTAGGCGTTTCGGAGGAGTTGCTTCAGGGCGAAGTCAACAAAGCGGTTCTGAGGCTGTTGGAGGCAAAGCGCAAGTCGGAAGAGCGCAAAAAAAAGCGTACGTCCGATACGGCGCGGACCCCACAGGGTAGAATGGGGGCAATGCGTGCGCCCATGCCCGAACCACCTTCCTACCATGAAGCGCCCCCCCCGATTGAAGCTCCTCCCATACCGGACGAGCCACAGCCCGGATGGGTCGTTGGCCCGGATGGTACGATTCCCGAATGGACGGGTCCAGAACGCCCTCCATTGCCGTCGGTCGAGGCAGGTGGTTACGGTGAAGAGGATCCTGTCCGTCCACCCCAAGGGCAGGGAAGCCTGTTGGACGTGCCTCGCCGGTACTTCTTGGAAAAAGATTTGGTTCGTTTGCTGGTCAATTACGGGGGCGTCTCCGTTGAAGTGCCTATCGAATCCGAATCCGAGGACGAAGAGGCAGCCAACACGGAGCGACATCCCTTTGCAGAATGGGTAATTCACTCCCTCGAAGAGGAACGCATCGACTTTGAATACAAAGGGTTCAAACGCGTCATTGAATACACCGTTAGCTGCTTGGATGAGCAAGCATTACCTAATTTTTCTGACTTATTGCTCGACCAAGATCAAGAAGTTCAGCAAGTGTTGGCCGATGCGATGCTGGTGCAGCATGCGGTGAGCGAAAACTGGGCCTTGCGCCATCAGATTTACCCAGAATTGGAAAAGGACCATTTGGAAAAGGCGCTCATGGACGCGATGCATCACCTGCGGTTGGACAACATTCAAAAGCGGATTCGTGAGCTTTCCTCGGAACTCGAATCCGCTGAGCGCGCCGATGCTTCAAATGAGGTCATCCGGGAACTCCTTCTGGAACGCATCAAACTCGATCGGGAAAAGTCAGAATTGGCGAAGTACTTTGGCTCTACGATTTTGGCCAATTAACTCATGGAAAAACTCCGAATATTTCTTGAATCAGGCGTGACCATTGGAAAATATAGCGTTTCGATGCTGGATGTTTTCGTGGCTTTCGGAATCCTGGTCCTTGCGCAGTTGCTGCTTTGGTTGGGGAGGTTCTTCTTGAACCGTTCGATGCTCCGGAGGCGAGTAGACATGGGGAAGCAATTCATGATTCGCCGGATTTGGCGGACTGTGGTTTACCTCATTGCGGGGATGTCGGCACTCAAGGCGCTTGGGGTTGAAATGAAGGTGCTGTTCGCGGGGTCGGCCGCTTTGTTGGTTGGCATTGGCATTGGATTGCAGAGTTTTTTCAATGACGTCGTGTCTGGTTTCGTTTTGCTTTTCGAAGGTGGAGTGCGGGTGGGAGATGAGTTGGAACTCGATGGTGCCATTGTTCGCGTTGAGCGAATTGATTTGCGCTCGACGCGTGTGGTGACCCGCCAGGGAGATTTGGTGGTTTTGCCCAATGGCATGTTTTCAGGCCAAAGCGTCCGGAACTTTTCTCAAGGCAGAGACCGAACGCGTTTGGATGTTCAGGTAGGTGTTGCCTACGGATCTGATACCGCTTTGGTCAGTGAAATTCTCACGCAAGCCATGCGCGATCAACCGGAGGTAGGGCCGGATGAAGAGGTCATTGTGATTTTCAAAGACTTTGGCGATTCTGCGCTCACTTTTGAAGTTCGATCATGGATCCGATCTCCATGGACCATCGACCGCATGAAAAGTGACATCCGGTTCAGAATCGACGCTGCTTTCCGCAAAAATGGGGTGGTGGTGCCATTCCCTCAGCGGGACGTGCACATTTTCAATCAAAGTTGAGACTCCCTGATGTCTTGCAGGTGGAGGTTGAGTTTGATTTCTTCAGGTCCCGATCGCATTTCCAACCAGGTGTTTCGGACGAGCGTGTAGACGATATCAAAGGTCTCCCATTGTTTCAGCTGCCCCAACAAGTGCCCCATCCCAAACCCAACGGCCTCAATTGATCCATTGAAGCTGTCGTCCGACACGAAGAGCTTCAGGTGTTTGCCATCTGCCCCGACGGCGCGGGGAGGTTTTGCGCACCGCACCCGTCTCGTCATGAAGATGGGAAGCGGATTGCCTGGACCAAATGGTTCAAGGGAAACCAAATCCAAATAGGTGTCAGGATTCAATTCGACCAAAGGAACCTCAGCGTGGTACGTGACACGCGGTTTGGGTTTGCGGCCCTCCAACTGATTTCCGATGGCGTGCTCCAGCCGTTCTCGAAAGGCATCCAGATCATGAGCGTGAACCTGAAGGCCAGCAGCCATGGGATGACCACCAAATTGGATGAGCAAATCGCTGCATGCTCCCAATGCGGCATGGATGTCAACGCCATCGACGCTCCGAGCGCTTCCAATCAGGACATCCCCATCTTCAGACAAGACGATGGAGGGCCTGTACCGGTGCTCGACTAGGCGACTTGCAACAATTCCTACCACTCCTCTGTGCCAGTGTTTGCCCCAGACCAAATTGCAAAATTGATTCGCTGAATCACCATCCACCAGCTCGATGGCTTTCGCAGTCGTCGCTTCATCCACGTCCCGTCGGCTGCGGTTCATTTCCTCGAGCAATCGGGCGCAATCCGCTGCATCACTTTCCGATGTTTCGAGCAGCAACTTCACAGCGAGCAGTGCGTCATCCATTCGGCCGGCGGCATTGATGCGCGGTCCAAGCGTGAAGCTGATGTCCCGGATGGTTTCCGGCGCCTGGCGGATATCTGCCGCACGCAGAAGTGCGCGAATTCCAGGACGAGCGAGTTCTTTTAATCTCTTTAAGCCGAGGTGCGCAAGGATGCGGTTTTCATCGACAAGGTCCACCAAATCCGCTCCAATGCTGATGGCAACAAGGTCCAGCTCTTCGAAGATGTGATCCTGTGGAAAGTCCATCCGATGCGCGAGCGCTTGCAACAACTTGAAGGCAACACCACAGCCTGATAGTTCCTTAAATGGGTAGAGGCAATCCGGTCGCTTGGGGTTCAACAAGGCCCAAACTTCAGGCAACTGGGCTTCAGGCATGTGGTGGTCGCAAACGATGACATCGATGCCTTTTTGGCCTGCAAAAGCAAGCGCCTCAAAATCCTTCGTTCCACAATCCAAGGTGATCATCAACGAACACCCCCGCTCGCTCGCCATGGCCACACCATCCAAGCTCACTCCATAACCCTCATCAAATCGCTTCGGCACATAGGGAACGATTTTCAGTCCCAACCCCTTCAAGAATCCCGCGACTAGAGCGACAGAAGTCGTGCCATCCACATCGTAGTCCCCATAAACCATCAGGCATTCCTTTTTACGGATGGCCCGATGCAGTCGATCTACGGCTTCCTCCATGTCCTTCATCAGGTAGGGGTCCAATAGGTCGGAAGCACTTGGATTCAAAAACTGCTCAACTTTTTCAGGAGTGTCAATTCCACGTTGCACAAGCAGCCACGCAACCAATGGACTGAGTCCTGCGTTCTTTTGCAAGTCCGAAACCGATGATGCGTTCGGTTGGGGTTCAGCTGTCCAAGGGGTTTCTTCCATGATCTAAGGAGCCGCAAGTTCGACAAAAAAAGATGGTTGTTCATGCCTTCAACGTATCTTGGTGCCGGCTTCTGACATTAAGCCTTTGAATAGCACAAACATGCGCGCCTTGAAAAAATTCTTGAACACCATTCCTGTTTTGGCCGTTGCCATGACCTGGATGACCCTTGCAGGTTGTTTGAATGAGGACAACCGAATTCCTGAAAATTGCTACGACGGCATCCAGAACAATGGGGAAGAGCTTGTGGATTGTGGTGGTCCCATTTGTGAGCCTTGTGATCCATGCGAGAATGGACAATACGACGTTCTCTTGGGAGAGCAGTGGGTGGACTGTGGTGGGGCTTGTGAGCCTTGCGACCCCTCATTCAATGGAGTTTTGGATCCGGGTGAAACAGGCATAGATTGTGGTGGAGATACCGGTGTGGCTTGTGGTGAATTGTGCGGCGATGGCCTTCTCAACGGTTTGGAAGAGGGTGTGGATTGCGGTGGTCCTGATTGCGAAGTGTGCCCATCCTGTGTAGATGGAATCATGAACGGCGACGAAATTGGCATCGATTGTGGAGGGCCAGATTGCGACGCATGTGCTACGGATGGAGACTGCACCAATGGCCTGTTGGATGGTGATGAAGTCTACATTGACTGCGGAGGTTCCACGTGCCCTGTTTGTGAACCTGTCTTGACTTGGAAGGCGAATGGAACGACCATTCTGGCCGACTTTGAGGCTACAGCCACCTTGGATGGAGCATCAGGCGCCATTACCATTGCAGGACTTTCGGTTACCACCCAAGGCATCGGCATGACCCTTCCAGAACCGCCTCTCGTAGGCTGGAATGACGGAGCAGCTTTGTCCCTTGACAATACCACAGCACCTGCCGGTGTTGCAACGTATGTCGCAGTTGGAGGCAACCAGTTCAGCACGCAATTTGGAGGGACCATCAACGTGTCCATCACCTACGTGGATGCCCAAGTTGGTGGAATCATCGTTGGAACCTTCAGTGGCTCAATGGTCGATGCGAATGACGACAACGTGACCATTTCCTTGGGGGCTTTTCAATTGCCTATCCAATAACGCAACCCCTCAATCGAGGAAAAAACCCCGGATCGCATCCAAGCGGCCCGGGGTTTTTTTTGACGCTGCACTGGAGTTCAGTCGTTTCGAATCAGGTCATAAAGTTCGCCTAAGTTGGGTGCCAAGACGACTTCAATGCGTCGGTTTTTGGCCTTATCCTCCTCGTCAACAGGGTGAAATTCACTCCTTCCAGAAGCGGTTAACATGAGGGGGTCAACGCCTCCATCTTGAGTCAAAAGCTCAACCACGGCCGTTGCACGAAGGACGCTGAGTTCCCAATTGTTCCTTGGAATGTTCCCTGAAGATCTGATTTGATCCGTATCGGTATGTCCTTCTACGATGACTTCCAAGTCGCTTTGGGTGGAAATGACTTGTCCCAGATCCAGAAGGGCCTGTTGGCCGTCAGGATTGATGGTGGTGCTTCCGGATGGGAAGAGGAGTTTCGCCTCCAGCGAGACATAAACTTTGCCGTCCCGCTGCTCTACGGTTAGTCCTTTGTCTTTGAAGCCGAGGAGGGCTTCCGCGACCCGCATTCGCAGAGCGGTTGCAGCGGCATCTCGCGCTGCCAGAAGGGACTCCAGTTCTTCTACGCGTGCAGATCGAGCGGCGAGTTCTCGGCTTCTTGCGTCGAGGTCAATGCCCAATGCAATGAGGGAGTCTTCCTGGGCTTGCAATTCCTCACGCGTTCTAGCGAGGTTGCCGAGCAAGGCCTCATTCTCTTCTATCATTGTGGCCAAGCGACCTGAATTTTGCTCATTGAGTACATCGTTCATTTCCAGCAATGACGCAATCCGTTGCTCATTTCGCAAAATGGTTTGGCCCATTTTTGTGGTATCGGCCTCCAATTGTGTCCTTGCTTTTTCGAGCACTGCCATGCGGCCTTCCATTTCTCTTCGGTTGATTTCTGCATCCTTCTGGGTCAAACGGTTTGCTGCTTGTGCCTGAAGCAACTCATCGCGCTCGGACTCCAGTTGCTCAAAAGACTTGAGGCTTACGCACCCTGAGAGCACGGTTGCGAGGAGAAGGAACAGGGGTAGAGATTTCATGAGCTTACGGGATTGGATTTTTTTAGGAACGCAACAAATTTTGAGGAATTTCCGTTAACATTACATCATTCACCATGAACATTCACAACTTTAAAGAATTGCTCATCCGCCTGACCCATTGGTTAGATGGTCGATTGATTTGGTTCTTCACGAACGGGAATAAGGTTGCGAGGTTGGAAAGGAAAGCACACGAGTTGGAATCCAAAGAAGATCAACTGATCTGAATGCACACATTTTGAGGTTCACTGAAAAACCTCAAGGATTCTGTGCCTCCTTCTCGACCAGCTCCTGACGACTTCACACCACCAAAAGGCATGCGCAAGTCCCGTTCGAGCCAACAATTGACCCAAGCGATGCCGCTGTCAATTTCTGCTGCTACCCGGTGTGCTTTGCGCAGGTTTTCGGTCCAAATTGTGCAAGCCAAGCCGTATTCGGTACCATTGGCGAGTTCGATGGCTTCCTCTTCACTTTTGAACGATTGCAAGGTCACGACCGGCCCGAATATTTCTTGTTGATTGACCTCGCATTGTGCGTCAAGTCCTTCAATGACGGTGGGTTCCATGAAGTATCCTGCAGAACAACGATCTCCCGTGGGGTGTGTGGATTTTCCCCCACAAAGGATGTTCCCCCCAAGTTCCACGGCCCGATGCACAAAGGACTCAATTTTCTTGAGGTGATCAGCAGACACGACGGCCCCCATTTTGGTTTGCTCCATTGAAGGGTCTCCGGGTTGCATTGCTGTCACTTTTTTGACGAGTGCATCTCGGAATCGGTCATAGATGGATTCGTGAATGAGGTAGCGACTTGAACAGAGGCAGATTTGGCCTTGATTGGCAAATCCGGATCGAACGACAGCCTTCAAGGTTAAATCGAAATCGCAGTCATCGAAGATGATGGCTGGGTTCTTCCCGCCCAATTCAAAGGTGGTTTTTTTGGATGTCCCAGCAACGGCCTGTGCAATGTGCCTGCCGGTAGCTGTTCCACCCGTGAATGAGATGGCTTTGATGTCAGGATGCTTCACCAAAGCTTCCCCTGCTTCTCCTCCCAATCCGTTGACGATGTTGAAGACACCAGGAGGGAATCCGGCTTCGGTAATCCACTTGGACAAGAGGAAAGCAGTAGCAGGGGTGATTTCAGAAGGCTTCCCAACGACACAGTTGCCCATAGCCAGGGCCGGGGCAACTTTCCAAGTGAACAAATAGAGAGGGAGGTTCCATGGAGAGATGATACCAACGACCCCAAGCGGCTTGCGGTGTACGTAGTGCAACTGATCTGCACCGGCAGCCATTCCGGCCTCTGTAAGGAACTGTTGAGCAGCAGAAGCATAAAAACGAAGGTTTTTCTCGGCTCTGGGAATGTCAACGTGTGCTGCCAAGGAGACCGGTTTGCCGTTGTCTTTGGATTCCGCCTCAACGAGCAGGTTGAAATGGGCCTTGATTTGATCTGCCAACCGATTCAGGCATTCAGTTCTCTTTTCAATCGGAGTTTTTGACCAACCTGGAAATGCGCGCTGGGCCGCTGCGACGGCGCGGTCAATGTCGACTTGGTTGGAGCGTGCAATTCTGCCGTAGGATTTTCCAGTGGCGGGCTCGATGTTATCCAACCAGGATGCGCCATCTGCTGGGAGGTGTTGGCCGTCGATGAAGTTCAAAATATCCATGCCAAGCGAGTTGGGGTGAGCGAAAAATTTCTGTATCTTCGCGCACGATTTTCAATGTCGTCGTGCACGGCAAAGGTAATCACTCCCCGATGGTGTAATGGTAACACACCGGTTTTTGGTGCCGTTTTTCTAGGTTCGAGTCCTAGTCGGGGAACTTCAATCCCATCTCGTGCATACATGAGATGGGATTTTTAGTTTGAATCCGTAACAGATTTTTGGTTAATCGCCAGGATCTGTGGGCTTGTGATGGGGTACATTGTACGACGAAATCCATTTACCATGCGCCCAAATTCAATCCTCACAGCTCTTTTTTTTGGACTTTTCAGCCTTTCCTTCACGTTGGGAATCGCTCAACAAGAACCTACTTCAGGTGCCAGTTATAATCCGGATGCGGATGAGAATGGGGAAATCGCCACCGTTGACTTGATGGAGTTGCTTGCGCTCTATGGCAATGCGTTTGATGCGCCGGATGTGGCGAGTTCCTCGACCATTGAGCAGCTTTCCTTGCAGGTTGAAATGCTCAAGCAGTTGGTTGAAGCGCAAGCTCAGCACCTGCAACAACTCAGTCAAATCATCCGCACGAACGAAGGCGAACGCCCCCCCTTTGTATGGGATGCAGAGCGACAACTTTGGGTGTGCAACGAGCCGTTGGTAGTGAATGCTAGGATTGTGAGTCAATCGGTTAGCACGCACCACGTGCAGTCAGGAACTGCAAAGCTTGGGGTTTTAGAGGTTCATTGACCTTGCAAAAGCAACTCCACCTGCTCTGTGAGCAAGATGAAAGCACTTTCCAATTCTGTAACCCGGGCATTCAGCGAGTCAATGGTGCTTGATTGATTAACTCCAGAGACGATGAGGCTACCGGGGATATTTACGGTGCCATCATTGTAAACCGTCATGGCGTTGCTTCGTTCTTGAAGCGCACCATTGCCAATGGCGAAGATCATGCCCTCTACATTGAGTTCGTTGTATTGACCAACCACAAAACTCTGATCGGAATCAGCTACAGTTGACAATCCAAATGCTGCCGATGAGTTATTCAGGGCTTGAGTTTGGCGTCCATGCGAAGAGCTGTAGAGTCCAGAAGCCTCAGTTTGATAGCCTTCAGCGTGGGCTGCGTATCCTGTTGCATCGGATTGGAATCCTTCGGCGTGCGCATTGCTTCCGCTGGCCATCGTGGCATCTCCTTCAGCGTGGGATGCCGTTCCCGATGCTACAGTGGAGCGGTTCTCTGCATGGCTGTAAAGGCCTGTTGCGTCAGTCAGGTAACCTTCGGCGTGGGCGGCGGTGTTGCTCGCTAGGGTGACGTATCCTTCTGCATGGGCGTAATTGGATGTGGCATCTGTCGCGTAACCTTCCGCGTGCGAGGCAGTTCCGGAAGCATACGAACTCATGCCTTGCGCGTGTGAGGCGACACCAACTGCTGTAGAACCTTCACCGGCAGCGCTTGAACAAGTTGCTGTGGCGGACGTCAATCGGTTTTGGGCATGGCTGTATGCACCGGACGCAGTTACATTGAGCCCACTCGCCTGCGCGTAGGCACCAGTGGCGTTGGCATTGAGGCCATGGCTGAATGTGCTTTGGCCTTTCAAGTTGCCATTGATGAATGCATAGGGGATGTTGCTGATGACGCTGTCTTGAACCATGGATAAGCCCAGGGAGTCACGAGCTGCTTGGGCATTGGTGGAGCCTGTTCCACCGCCAGCAATGGGCAAAACACCTTCAGCCGAAAAGGAACCACCATAAATGGGTAGAAATTGGAGAAGGTCAACAATTTCGATTTCACCATTGCCATCGTAATCGGGATTGTAAGGGAATCCATAATCCGACTGGGCGGCAAGAGGCAAAGCGATGAATAAGGTGAAAATCCAGGTGGTTACCTGAAGGAAATGGCGCGTAGTGAGTAGTTCCATGACCTAAAAATACGCAGAAAAGCCGCTCCATCAGGAACGGCTCTCCGGCGAATTGGGGGCGTTTCCGCCCAAAAGCCATTGGTTTTGATCAATTTATGATCATTAGCATTTCAGATGTTCTGTCTGATTCCGTGAGGACAACAAGTTGGTAAAGGCCAGCCTCGTATGCAGACAAATTGATTTCGACTACTTGTTCATCTTGACCTTCAACCCAACCGTGGAAGATGTCTTGGAGCAAATTCCCAGACGCGCTGTACAGTTGAATGCCGACCATGGATGGTTTACTCAGAACGTAATTCAAGTAGGCGTGATCTGAGGCCGGGTTAGGTTGAACACTTAAGATGCGGGTTCCTCCGGAATTCGTGTTGAATCCGCTTGGACCGTTGTCTTCTTCATCTTCAAATGGACCAGCGATGGGCGGTGTAGGCAAACAGGTGGTTGATGAGGCTGAAAGCTGGTAGGAGAAACTGGTTGAATTTCCAGCGCAATCCGTTGCCACGTAATTCCTACTGACCAGAACGGGTTGGGTGCAATCCAGGTCTCCGTGAAAATCACCGGTACCTGAAACGGCTGCGCCGTCAATGCTTCCTGTGTAGTAGAACTCTCCGCTGAAACCATAGCTGCTGTTCTTGTTATTGGCCCCAAAACCAACTTGCATGCCATAATATCCATTGGAAGGTTGGTGCGTCAGGTTCAAAACTGATCCTGCAAAATCTCCCCATCCAGTCATCGTGCCGCTTGTCATGAGGTGATAAATCCAGTTTTCATGATCGTTCACCATGGTGCCACAAACGTATCGGTAGGATTGCAATCCTGGCAGTGCCATCCAATCCGTCCAGCCAAGGCCAGCGCTGAATTCGGCTTGAAGCGTCCAGCCTGCATTCAGGTTAGATGTAGAGGTGATGGTCTGGTTGAGCACCCAAGTTCCATCATCCAAATGCGTCACCTGACCTTCTAAGGTTTCATAAAATCCGTTTCCTGTTAAATTGCTCAAGTAGACACTGAATGGAGCGAGGTTGTCGCATGTCAAATTGTCCGGCAGAACTGCAGGAGTGGATGCTGTGCAATACCCTTGAGTCACATCGCTGCCTTCCGGCAAGACCGGGTCAAACGTTTGTTCGTAAACCACCTCAATGCTGGCGTCGCAATTCTCTACCACATCCAATTCGCACGCTTCTGGAAGGGTGAATGCCCCACCATAATTGTCAAAGCACAAGGTGATCACTTCCCCATCGGAGGCATCACATGAGCCGAATAATTGCGGTGCTGTGGTATCACTTACATTGAACAATTGTTGTGCAGAGGCGCTGTTTCCACAGTCGTCTAAAACCGTGAATGTTCTGATTATTTGGTACTCTGTGCTGCATGAGCCGTCAATGATTGAATCCTCGAAGGAGTATTCCAAATCAACTGCGGGTGTCGCATCGTCTTCCGCAAGGATCCACTCAAAGGGCACCTCTTGGTCACATGATAAATCCAAGCCATCTGGGACAAAGGTGATGGTAGGTGGTGCTTCGTCGGTTACGGTTGCGGTTGTGCTCACGGAACTTGAGTTCCCGCTTGCGTCAGTTGCTGTGTAAACCACCGTTGCGGTGAACGAACCGATGCAGCTCTCGTTGTCAATGGTGACTTGTAAATCAATATTGGCGTTGGGATCACACCCATCAACATAGCTTGGCGCGTAATCTAAAAGATCCAATCCGACCCAAGCTTCATAGGCGACAATCAAGGCACCAGGCTCTGCATCAAAAACAGGGGCAACGGTATCTACAACATCCAAAATTTGGGTTGCAAAGGCTGTGTTTCCGCATGCATCAGTCGCGGTGAACGTGCGCAGAAGGGTGAAGTTGCCGGTGGCTCCAGTCGAAGTAATTTCATCGGAATAGGTAACCGCCACATCCCCATTGCAATTATCCGTTGCGGTGGCCATCTCTGATGGCACCGGATCTTCACAAGAGGCTACCGCATCCTCTGGCACAAAGCTGAAGGAAGGTGCTACTTCGTCGGTGAACCAAATGATTTGAGCGGCATTGCTCACGTTGCCGCAAGCATCTTCCGCAGCGTAGGTGCGCTCCACTCCTCCAATGCCACAACCACCAGCAATGCTCACGTCAACCCAGGTCAAAGTGGATGCCCCGTTGCAGTTGTCGGAAGCTGTGGCTAAGCCCATGTTGGGGTCGAAGGCATCGCAGGCCACTTCTACAGTGTCTGCGTCCAAGGTGATTTCAGGCGCGGCTTCGTCGACCACAGAGATGGATTGGGTATGAACTGTAGAATTCCCACTGCAATCCGTTGCAGTCCAAGTCCTCAGGATGTCGAACGATTGTGGGCAAGAACCCAAAGTGGTGTCCGCGGTAAATGTTACGGTAACATCGTCTGAGCACCCATCTTGAGCGGTCAATGAAACGGGGTCAGGAATGGAGTTGCATGAGGTGATTGCATCCGCTGGGAGAGCCTCGATGAAGGTGGGGCTTTCGTTGTCGCTGACTCCTCGGAGGAATTGAATGGAGGCAGAATTACCGCATTCGTCGGTTGCCGTTGCGGTAATTTCATCCACGTAGTTGCCGCAGTCATCAGACAACAGGGTGATCCGAGTTTCTTCGAAGGTGACGGTGCCACATTCGTCTTCTGCATCGTATGCGTAGCTCGGTTCTGAGCAAGTTCCAGTCTCATCCGATGGGATCAAGGTAAAGACCGGTGCAACGTTGTCCACGACGTTCAAGGTTTGGGCATAGGTGATTGCGTTTCCACTGCAATCCATGGCAATCCAAGTTCGCGTCAACGTGTAGGTACCAGAGCATTGCTGATTCGAGGCTACTTCTGAGAAAATGACCGCAACAGGATCACCGCAATCGTCGGTGGCGGTCATCACCACCGCAGGCTCAACGGCATCGCAAGCGACTTCTCCACTGGCGGGCAAATCTTCTATGTCCCAAGTTGGAGGTGTGGCATCATCGAGCTCGATGAGGAAGACATGAACGGCAGTATTGCCACAGGCATCCGTAGCAGTAATTGCTACTTCATCTACATAATTGCCGCAGAGGTCCGCATCCAAGGTCGTTCGGACTTCTGTGATGGTCACTTCGCTGCAATTGTCTGTGGCCGTAACAACGTATTCGGGCTCTTCACATCCTCCAGTCAAATTCGATGGGACGCTAGTGAATTCTGGCGGTGTGTTGTCCTCGACCTGAATGACCTGCTGATGTTGAATGGCATTTCCGCTGCAATCCGTTGCGGTCCAAGTCCTTGTCACCGTGAGTTTCGCGGGGCATGCCTGGACCAGAGTGTCTGTGTTGAAGGTAACGACAGCTGCTCCGCCGCAGTTGTCTATCGCATTCAGAACTACCAATTCAACTTGGGAGCCACACTCTACCGTGGTGTCGTTTGGCAATGCCTCGATGAATGATGGGGCTTGCTCATCCAAGATAGAAATGACCTGCTCTGCGGTTTGTGTGTTTCCGCATGCATCGGTGGCAAAGTGCGTTCGCACAATGGTCGCAGTATTCAGGCATGCGCCCTCCACGTACAGGTCGTTGTAGCCAATCAAAAGGTCTTCGGCTGGCGTGCCGTGATCTGATGCTGTGGCATATTCAGTGGGAAGGACTTCTCCACATGCCAAAGCGATGGATGCTGGCACGCTTTCAAATTCTGGTGGAGTGGAATCCTCGAACTCCAAGGTAAATGGCACAATCAGCTCGTTTCCATCGGCATCTGCGAAGAAATAGTCAACATCGACTTGGAACGAACCAATGCAATCTCCTTGAAGTACCTCGAAACTCCATGTTCCGGGCATTCCAGTTCCTTGCAAATCGCCCGTTTCCGAACCTCCTCCTCCTGTGGCAGGACTGCATGCATCTTGAACGACGGGTTGATATGCAGCAATCAAAGAAGGGTCCCATACCTCGGGCTCAAGTGTTGGGATTTCAGGCAAGAAGACAAGGGAAGGAGCGACTTCGTCGGTTACAAAAATCTGTGTAGTTGCTGTCGCTGTGTTGCCACAATCATCGGTTATGGTGAAGGTTCGTATGACCTGATAACTTTGATCCGTTTCATCTTCATCCACAACCTGATCGCTGAAGCTAATGTCCAACGCCACATCGTGGTTATCACTTGCCTCGGGGTATTCTAAAACGATCGCTTCATTGCAACCATACGTTGAATTTTCTGGAACGCTGATCACAGATGGTGCGATGGTATCCAAGAGCTCAATCATTTGCACGAAGGGCTGCGATTCGTTACCGCAAGCGTCAGTAGCTACGTAGGTGCGCATGATCGTGCCTGCACATCCCATTTCAGTGAGTTCGTCGCTGTAGACCAATTCCACTTCTGAGCAAGCGTCGGTCGCTT
>DAISXU010000003.1:0-3253 GCA_036825655.1 Flavobacteriales bacterium
CATTGGCGCTCCCCAACTCTTGGGTGATGGGATCCCCGTTGGCAAAATTCGAAGACCTCAGGTTCTCCTGAAACCAGCACTGCAAACCCACTTCAAGCACAGCGTATTCGTAACCGTCAAATTCAACCGAGGTGCAGCCCGAAGGCTCCGGGCAGCCGTTCAGCGTTCCTGCTTCGTCAGGGCATTCATCAAAGGGACCGTAGAATCCATCCAAATCTGAATCTTCCGAACCGAAGATGTACAAGAAATCCAAGAAATCATCGAGATCAATGACGTGATCTCCATTGGTGTCAGGTTGCCAAGTGGGCTGGGCAAGCAAACTCAGGCAACAAAACAAGAAGGAAAGTACGAGAACGGGTTTCATGGAGCGAAGATAGCATCAACGAGAGGCGCGGTTGTTTATATTGCCAATGCATACGTTTGAAAATGAAACCGAAGGAATACGATGTGCTCATTGCTGGCACAGGCATCGCCGGGACGACCCTCGGGAGCATCTTAGCGAAGAATGGACTGAAGGTATTGCTGGTTGAATTGGGCAAGCATCCTCGGTTTGCATTGGGGGAGGCCTTGTTGCCTCAAAGTGCCATCTGGCCTTTCATCATTGGCGAATATTTCGACATCCCTGAAATTCGGAATTTGAGTTCAGCGGATTGCATTGTCGACCACATCACGCCTCAGTGTGGCATCAAGCACAGCATTGGATTCGCCTATCATGAAGCAGGTTTGGACTTTCAAGTGGACAAATGCCACCAGCTGATACCGCCGCACATGCCATTCTACAGCGAGAGCCACTTGCTCCGGGAGGAGGTGGACCTTTACCTGCTGGAGGCTGCACAAGGGTATGGTTGCGATTACGTGGATGAGACCAAGATTACCGATGTCGAATTCAGTGATGCCCACGTGACCTTGACCACCTCGTCGGGCACTTTTAAAGGAGCATATTTCGTGGATTCCAGTGGGCGCAATTCGCTCGTTGTCGAAAAGCGGGGTTACCGCAAGCCGGAGGTGCCGTTTGAAACGCATTCGCGGACAATTTTCGCACATGTAGAAGGTTTGCCTCCATTCGATGAGCTCATTGAGGAGACCCCTGGCCAAACAAAACGCCTCCATGACGGAACGCTACATCACGTTTTCGATGGAGGTTGGATGTGGGTCATTCCTTTTGACAACTTCTCTCGTTCCACATCGAAGTTGGCCAGCATTGGACTCATGCTCGACCCGCGCAAGCATCCGGAACGCCCAGGGCACACCCCTGAAGAAGAGTTTCACGCCATCATCCGGGAATTCCCTGCCGTTCATCGGCACCTCAAGGACATCCAGCCCACCCGACCATTCATTCGCAGTGGACGATTGCAGTACGGATCGAACCAAGGCGTGGGCCACCGACATTTTCTCACGAACAACACGTTTGGATTCGTGGACGCCCTGTACAGCAATGGCCTGATCAACACCTTCGAAGTGGTCTTCCAAGGCGCCCACCTGCTGCTCGATGCTTTCAAACGGGGCGGTCGACCGGAAGATTTTGCCCCCGAACGATTTGCTTCCATGGAGCAGTTGTTGCATACCCAATTGGCCCAAGCGGACACCATGGTGGCGAATGCCTACCGAGCCATGGGAAGTTTCGAGACGTGGAATGCTTGGACCCAATTCTGGCTGGGTCAAGTGCTCTTCCATGATTTGTGGCTGCAACGTGCTTGTTTCAATTACTTCGGATCGGGCGACCGAAACTCCTTCGATGGCTTCCTGTCGGAGCAGCGTCCGGGCACGGAGGCACCTTTCCATTCAGATAAAGTCTGCATGCTCAAGGCCATCGAGCAGCAGTTGCAGGCGTTTGAGGCAGGGGAGGTGCATGCAGAAGAGGCCGCAATCCAAATGCTAAAGGAGCTGGAGAAGCGGGATTGGCTTCCGAAAAATGTATACCCATGGGGAGATTCCAAAGCTCGCCATGTGGACTTTTCGTTGGAGTCCTCCGTAGGTGCTTTGCTGAATTGGGGCAAGACGGCCTCGCCTAAACACATTCGTGAGGAATTGTTCGACTTCGAATTGCCCTCCGCTTGATGGTCGAGCATGTCCCAAATGGGCCACGCTTCCACCGTCAGTTCTACCATCGTGGTCAACGCTACATGGCGAGCGATACGCACCCTCGATCAGGCTGTGGACTTCACGGCAATTGATCCAGCATGGCCTGCCGACGTAAAAAGAGTCATTTGAACCAATCGCTTCAGCCGGTGGTTTCGTCAGCATGATGCACCGATTGACAACAAGGCAATGGCTTCCGATTACCCTAGAAGAAGCCTGGGAATTTTTCAGCATACCCGAAAACCTAAACCGGCTCACACCGGAGGGCATGTCTTTTCAAATACTTTCAGGTGGTGGAGAGAAGACCTTCGCAGGCCATGTCATTTGCTACAAAGTGCGTCCTTTGTTTAACATTCCCATGCGCTGGGTGACCGAGATTGTGAACTCAGAGGAGGGCCAGTATTTCATTGATGAGCAGCGCTTCGGTCCCTATCGGTTTTGGCATCACCTGCACCGATTTACTCCGGGCGATGGAGGGGTGTGGATGGATGATGTTTTGCACTACGTACTCCCCGCAGGCTGGGTAGGAGAAGCCATGGGTGCACTCTTTCTACATGGAAAAGTAGATGGAATTTTTACTTACCGAGGAATGAACCTGAAAGCCCTGTTTCCCGGCGCTTCGGATGCCATTCAAAAGCGGGAAAAAGTTTAGGGTCGCAGATTTATTTGAACCAAACTCAAAGAGATCTGTTAAACAAAAAGTAACTAACCCATAAGAAAATGAACAAACTGTTCCACGGCCTTCTAATGGCTTGCCTCTTGGTAAGCGCGAGCGCATCCTTCGCTCAAAACCCTTGCAACACACCAGGCACGGTGGTTGAGGCGAGCGGATTATCCTACACGCCCAGCGATTTGACGATCGAGTTGGGGGAAACAGTTGTTTGGGTCAACTACGGTGGAACCCACAACGTCAACGCGATGAGTTCAACCACTTCCGAAATGTGGAACAATCCTGAGACCTTCTCGCTCCCAACGGTCACAGGAAGCATGTCCGGGGTTTGCATCGGTTCGCATACCTTCTCAGTCGAAGGCGTCTACAACTACGACTGCTCAATTGGCAATCACGCTGCTCAAGGCATGGTCGGTACGGTTACAGTAACCGCTCCTCCTCCTCCTTCGAACACCGTCGTCGACATCATCGTCAACAGCGAAGACCACACGACCCTCGAAGCTG
>DAISXU010000003.1:3353-55316 GCA_036825655.1 Flavobacteriales bacterium
GTGTTGGCGGACAACGGAGTGGTTCACGTCATCGATGCGGTGCTTTTGCCACCAGCACCTGAGACCAACACCGTCGTCGACATCATCGTCAACAGCGAAGACCACACGACCCTCGAAGCTGCTGTAGTGGCTGCAGGCCTGGTGGAAACGTTGAGCGGAGATGGTCCTTTCACTGTATTTGCTCCAACCGATGCGGCTTTCGCTGCATTGCCAGACGGTACGGTTGAGGCTGTGTTGGCTGACATCGATTTGTTGACTGCGATTTTGACCTACCACGTTGTGGGTGGCACAACGCTCAGCACGGACCTCATGGACGGCATGTCAGTGGCCACGCTCAATGGCGAATCGGTGACTGTGACGATCAACACAGAAGGCGTTTTCATCAACGACGCCAAGGTCATTTTGGCGGATGTGTTGGCGGACAACGGAGTGGTTCACGTCATCGATGCGGTGCTTTTGCCACCAGTTGGCGTTGCGTCTTTGACCCAAACGAATTGGAGCGTGTTCCCGAACCCTGCAGTTGATCGCATCTCGTTGAACGGATGGGCTTCGAATGGACAAGACGTTGTTGTTATGAATGCCATGGGCCAAACGGTAGCTCAGTGGCCATCTGCTCAAAAAACGTACGACGTTTCGATGTTGGATGCGGGCATCTACTTCATCGGATCAATCAACACGGGTTGGAAAAAGGTTGTGATTCGTTGAATCGATAACCTGTAAGAATGGAAAGGCCCCAGCAGCAGCTGGGGCTTTTTTTATGCGTTAAAAAGGACAACCCAGAGGTTGAGTGATGTCGCTATGACCAACCAGGTCAGATAGGGCAACAACCACCAGCCAGAGCGTTTTGAAAACCTCCAAAGCATTAAAACGCTGACCAGCAAAAGGACCATGTCAATCAAAGCCAAGTCAGCTCGGTGAAAATGAAAGAAGAGGGGATTCCATAAAACGTTCAAAACCCACTGCAGGGCGTACCAGAGGAAAACCCTCCGCTTTCGCTTCGATTCCGCACCTACTTGGCCCATGAAACCGGCCAAGCAAAGCATGACCACAGTCCAGGCTAGGCCAAAGACTCCGCCGGGTGGAATCCATGGTGCTTGTTCCAAACCCGCATACCACGTCGACTGGACACCAGGCCCTGTGAATAATCCACCGAGGGTCAAGGCGAGGGCATTCAATGCTCCAAAGGCCACGAAAGCTTTCCAATTCATGCGCATCATCATTCAAAAGTAACTCCGAGCAGCCGAGGAAGGTCCGTAATCGGCATGGCAAATCCGATGCCTTCAACGCCTCGGTCCATGACCTTCTCCGTAATGATGCCTACCAAGGTGCCATCTGGCCGGGTCAATGCTCCACCGCTGTTGCCTGGACTGATGCTCACATCGGTTTGAATCAATGTGCATGGGCCATCCTTCCGCTTTCCAGAGACAATGCCTCGGGTCAAGGTCGCTCCCAGTCCGGTATCGTAAGGCGTTCCAATGGCAAAGACATCCTCGCCCAGTTCTGGCAATTCCGCTGCATCCATTCGGAAAGGCGTGAGGCCCGTTGTGTCCACCTTGACCAAGGCCAAGTCCCAAACGGGATGGTAGCGTACCATGCGGCCTTTGATCGTGGTGCCGTCGTGCATGATGACATCATATGCGGTTGCTGTGTCAGATGCCACGTGATGGTTCGTTAGGATCCATCCATCGGGATCGAGTATGCAACCACTGCCGTGTCCGGATTCGTCTTGTATGGTGACAATGCTATTGACAGCTTGGGCGACTCTTCCAGGTGCTTGTTGTGCTGGTTTCAATGCGATAGGGCTCCATTCCGCAGACCAAATCGAATCCGCTTTCGCCAAGTTTTGGGCGTCTTCAAGGATGCCATCATCCTCCGCAGCCTTCAATGCTGCATGATTCATTGCATCGATGAGGGCCTCTCGATTGAACCCTAAATCTCCTGTGCTGTAGAGGTGCCATGTTGAGTTTGATACGATTTGCACCGTATCCACAGGCATGCCGAAAGGGTGCTCAACCCACCAACGGCTGGTGGCGGTGTATTGGATGGCTCGAGCCAATCGCGTTTCTTCGATCTCCGTCAGTTCTCCATGAATTTTCCAAGTTCCTTCTGGCCGAAGCATGGAAGCTGACGCCGGCGCAATGTAACCTTGTTGGCGGAGCGTAGCTTGGATATCCACTCCAAGGTTTGTGCCTTCTAATTTTGCGGATTTACGCGATTCATTGCGTCCAATCCACCTGCCGCGCTCGTAGCCCTTGAGGTCTTCGAAGTATGTCCAGCGGTGATTGCCCGCTGCGACGTTGAAATCAAAGCCACCAAATTCCATGGACATGAAATGTTCTGTTGCCTTGGGCATCGGAAGGGGGGAAGTGAACTCAAATGAACCTGGAAAGACGTGCTTCGGCCGCATCCAAAAGGCAACGAAATTGCCAAATGCGATGAAAAACCCTCCGCCAATCAAAGCTTCTGGTCGCTCCGTACTTTCTCCTCGAGCCATCATGGCAATTCCAGTTGCGAAGCCGCTTAGATCAGCAAACTTCCAAGAATTGTACCGGTTCGCTTCCACGAGGTGGTGCATGGGGAAGCATCCCTCAGCACTCAAAGCGATCAACTCCAATTCGGCGCGATTTTCCAATCGCACTTCAGCTTCATGTAGGCCAACTTCTCGGTAACTCGGAGCACCACCAAGGGACCAATTTCCGCCATTTAGAAGTGGCGCGTGTGAAATGGTCACCTGTTCACCGTCTTCTACATGAATCCAGCTCTTGGTTGTCGTGTGGAAAGGACTGCACCCTGCGAACAGCAGGGACACTGAAGCCATGAATGCTATCCTCACTTCCCGCCTCCGAAGCCAAAGTACAATCCACCTCCAGCAACTGGATTTCCTCCAAGTGGTCCAGCACCGTATCCAGCGGTAAGCCAAATTCCCCACGGACGCTTGCCCCAAAAGGACGATCGACCTACCCATGCCACTTCGTATCCCACGCTACTGGGGTCGAGGGGCTCCATTCCTTCGTATACCGTATTCGGTTCAGTGCCGGTGTAGAACTTGACGTCTGCCGTGAGCATCATCGTCGCGGACCCTTGTGCTCGATAGGCAACGCCGTCCACTTCGCGCATGATGGAGAGGTGCTGCGAGCGGAACAACCCCAGTCCTATGGAGACTTCTGAGTAACTTATGTCAATGTTGCCATCAGAGAAAGAGCCTGAAGCCGTGTTACGCGCTCCATATCCTGCATGGATTCCGAGTCGAGATTTCCTTTCAACAGGCGATTCTGTGCGGTATTTCGTGATGACATCTCCAGATGAGGTTGACATCAAGGTGATGGGCCGAGTTTGGGACTTCGCCTCGTCAGTAAGGAAATACAATCCCGACAAGTGGTACGATACACCTTGCGATGTAGCTAAAAATGAAGGCAAACGAAGAGTGATGGCGCCAAAGCTTGGGTTGAAGTAATCAATCTTAAGTCCCTCTCTGACATTTGAATGCGTCGCTCCAATGCTCAGGAAGACTGGGCTGATTGCGTCTCCAGAATTGGCGAGCACCTCGTATTCCATGATCGTGCCATCCTCGAATTCAACTTCGGTTCGTTGGCCCAACATGTGGCTGGAAATGAAGACAGCAAACGCTACAAGACTTAGAAATTGTTTCATGATTTCGTTTAGGTTTAGCGTGGAAATATACGACCAAACTTAAGTTCTACGCTGCTCCATCCATTCAAGTCCTGCCACGTGCATCAGCATCAGCAAGGCCCCGTAAATCAAGTCATCCAAGGGCATAGAGAATATTCTGACCCCCGTATTTTCCATCGCATTGTACCAAACGATATGGTCTTCAATGGATTCAGGTTTCATGTGCAGTATGGGGTAGCTGTAAAAGTCCAATCCCGTCAAAACCCCATTGGTGACAATGAACGGGATGAGAAGAGCTGCGTAGGCTAGCCAAAACATGGAAATCCATGGACGATGTTGCCTCATCAGCCAGGTGAGCATCAAGGCCAGCCCGAAGGAGGCGCTTAGGGTGTAAGCTCGGTCAGTGAATTGGAAAACGAGCCCAATGCAGACAAGCCAGACGAGCATGTTTAAGGAGGCCGTTCCATAACGGTACGCAGGACGCACATTGAAATAATGCTTCAAAGTGACATAGGAAAACGTACACGCGTAGGGGATTGCAATGAAAAAACCCCACTCTTCAATCGGCAAGCCCAAGAGGTCAACACCCAGAAGATAGTCCGGGTTGAATCCCCAAATTCCAGCTTCTGTGAACAGGATGTCCCAAGCAATGAACAAGCTGGTAACTGCTGCGTTAACGGGCCAATAGGACTTCCATTTGGAACGAAATGAAACGCGCTTATCGAAGCTCAAAGCCAGGGTAGGGAGGAGGACAGCGAGGTCGACCCAGAGGTAAATTGGATTCATGGGTGTTGCCTTTCAAGGCTGCGCTTCGCTTCCCGGAAGTACTTGGGGGGAACGAAGAGCATGCCAAAACACTCGCCATCTTCTTTCTGGAGGTGCTTGTGATGGACTTTATGTGCCTTCCGGATGGCCATGAAATAAATGTTCTTGGACCGCTTGAACCAAGGAAACCTCTGGTGAATGAAAACGTCATGGACCAAGAAGTAGGCCAATCCATAAAGTGCAATGCCTGCTCCGATCCAAAGTTTGAAGTCACCTCCTGACATCAGTCCCGTCATAATTCCAAAGGCACTGGGCACTGCGAAAATCAAAAAAAAGGCATCATTCTTTTCAAAAAAACCTGGACCATGCGTGTGGTGATCTTCGTGAAAAAACCACATCACCCCATGCATAAGGTATTTGTGGGCAAGCCAAGCCACGCCCTCCATGGCAATGAAGGTCCCAACTACCCAAGCTGCTGCTATCCATGCATTCATGTCATCACCAATCTAAAACATTCAAAGCAAAAAAGAAGAAGGCCATCACCCACCAAAACCCCCTCCACACCATGAACTTGTCGCGGTTCACGGGATGAGGAGCCCAAAGTAGCAATGCAAAGGAAACCAACCACCAAGACGCAAAGTTCCACCAAGGAATCGTTTGGTCTAAAATATTCATTCCCCAAGTGCCAATCCAAGAAGCCTGTTCATCGGACCAGACCCACCAGCCAGCGCGAACGGCAACCGGTTCAATCAAGGCATCCATGGCAGTCATGGCGCTCGCACCTGCCATGCCCCTTAACCAGCGATTCTGAATGGGATAAGTCACGCCTTGCAGCATGATCAACCACATCCATCCTAACATCCAAGGGACACCCGATAGCTGAGGTCCAAGCAGGTCGCTGTAATGGTAATTGCCAAACAGCCATCCAGTTTGGACTCCCACTGCTTCAGCAGCAATGCCCCCCAGTGCAACGCACCACCACCAATGCGTTCTTTCGCTCCATGAAGCGGCTACGGCCAACCCACCGCAAAACAATAGATTCACCGGAGTAAGTGGCCAGAAGAAGCTTCCCATTCCTGCGGCAACTCCCACACATCCTACCGCATGAAGGATGAAAATCACCAGCAAGGCGGATTGGTTCTTAGTCATGCGGAGGGCTTTTCGAGGTCTGGGACCAATTCACTTACGATTTTCCCGCTTAATAAGCACAATGGAATGCCACCTCCTGGATGAACGCTTCCGCCGCAGAAGAAGAGTCCCTTCAAATCCTTGGATCGATTGCGATGCCGAAGGAAGGCGGCTGCCGCCGAGTTTGAGCTCGTGCCATAGAGGGCTCCGCGCCAGCTCGAAGTGTTTGTTTCTATGTCTTGAGGTGTCAACCGCCGCTCGAATTCGATGGAATCCGCAAGGGATTCTCCAGCTCTAAGTTCGCCTGATTTCATCAAGGCCTGGTCTACGCGTTTGATGATGGCCTTACGGAGAAAATTCACTCGCTCTTCCGTCATTCCGTCAGGGTCCGCTGCTACATTAATCAGAACAAACCAGTTCTCCGATCCTTCAGGCGCATCTTCAGGACTGCATTTCGACGTGATGTTGACATAGGCGGTTAAGTCATCTCCCGGATGGCCATTTTTGCCAATCCGAGCGAATTCATCCCGGTAATTTTCGCTAAAGAAGAGGTTGTGCAAGTGAAGAGAACGATGCGTTTTGTTGATCCCCCAGTAAAAAATAAGTCCTGAGGTTGAACGCTCGCGCTTCAGGGTTTTTTCAGGCGCCTTGAGTTGGGGCAACAAGTGCCGGTAGGTCGGGTAAACATCGGAATTGCTCACGACAATATTTGAAGGATGAAAATCTCCATTGACTTTCAAGCCAATTACTTCAGACGATTCATATTCAATCGATTCAACCCTTGATTTAAACTTGAATCGAACCCCAGCTGCTTCCGCCATGGCATGCAAATGTTGGGCAATTCCAATCATCCCGCCTTTGGGAAAGTAGGTTCCCATTCCGTGTTCCAAATGAGGAATGACCTGCAGCATGGCAGGCGCCCGGTGCGGGTCTGATCCATTGTAGGTTGCATAACGGTCCAAAAATTGAACCAACTCACTTGGAAGCCGGTACCGGCTGTTGCGCTGGTGAAATGTACCCAAGAGCGGCAACTTATGCATCTGCTTCCCGATGTGCTCAACATTCTTCCAACCGTAGGTGGTAGATTCATGAAGGCTAGATTCAAGAAATAGAGGCCGAGTTGCTTCAAAGGCAATGGAAGAGTCATTCAGGTAACTTTCGAGTGCATCGCCTGCGCCAGCACCCCAAAGGTCATCGACTGATTTGCGGCGTTGTTCGCGATCGGACCAGGCAATCCAGTCCTTGCCGTTCATCCAAAAATAATGAGCGGATCGGTCGAGTTTCTCAAATTGAAACTCAGCCAAGTCCGTAGCCTTCTGACGGACTAATTCATCGAGCTCTAATATCAGCTCGGGCCAGGTAAACAATGAGGGTCCGGCATCAAATCGGTAGCCCCCAAACCGCAATTCACCTAATTTTCCGCCAGGCTTTTCCGCTTGCTCAAAAACAGTGACCTCCCAGCCCTTCAAGGCCAGCCTGATGGCCGCAGCCATGCCTGCAACTCCTGAGCCGATGATTGAAGCTTGGATCATCTTCCTCGCTTTTGTCGCTTCAATACCTCCAAAACGCAAATTTTGAACCACTCTGTATACTTCTCTGGTTGACTGATTAAATCACGCTCGAGTTCATCAACCGCTACGTAAGCATAAGACTCCACTTCTTCTGGATGGGGCAGGGGAATGGCATCGCTTTCACCGATGTATACATGATCCAACTCGTGTTCGATCAAGCCTTGGTCCAATTCTGCTCGGTAGATGAAGGAGAAGGCAAAAGAAAGGGGAGCAGATAGGCCCATTTCTTCTCTCAGCCTTCGCCCTGCAGCAGCTTCCGTGCTTTCTCCTGGGCGCGGATGGCTGCAACAGGTATTGGTCCATAATCCTCCAGAATGGTACTTGCCAAGCGCACGCCGATGCAACAACATTTCTCCGCGAGAGTTGAACAGAAAAACAGAAAACGCCCGATGCAGAAGCCCCAGCTCATGGGCTTTCATCTTCTCCGAAGTCCCAATTTCTTCATCCTTTGGATTGACGAGGACGACATGTTCGGCTGGCGAACTCATGGCGATTCAGAAATCGTTTGTTCAACGAATTGCTCGAAGCCCGGATAGGCTTTCCAATCGCCGCGCTCCAATGCCGTTTGGCAGAACTCCCGGTCTTCTTTCAAATCCTTGTTGTAACCCAAAAAGCCCGGTGCATTGTCCTGGATTCCAAATCGAATGAGCCGCAATTCAGGTGAGTGAGGCTCCTTTGAAATCGCCCACTCAATGGAATCACGCCATTGGGTGAAGGTCATCCATTGATCAATCACATTCCAACCATGATTCGCATGGATCATCTCAGCCGCCGCATGGAATCCAACGACTTCACAAGGAGATAGGGCGCTTGCATCCGATTTGCGAACAAAATTTAAGTACACCTCAGCAGATTCTGGGTTTTTCCAATCTTCGCAAACGCGCTGGTAGGCGTTCAGCCAATCTCCTTGGCCATCAGAAGTGAGTGAAAAACCCAACAACAGCGCACCAAGACAGAACAACTTCATTACAGCATGTTCAACTGGTGCCGAACAAACGAACCAAAAAATAATGTCGCTTTCCTTCCATTCGGAATGCGTATCCTCTCCTCAAGGATTCTTGAACTGGGCAATTGACGAATCTTCTGAAAGAGCCTCAAGTAATAGATATAAGCCACGTAAACGCCCAACCGGCTTTGCTTGGGGAGCTTAACGATGCCCGCATAGGCCGCTTCAAAATCAGCGGCAATTTCCAGTTCGATGCGTTCCTTGATTTCATCATTGAAATGATCCATTTCAATTCCAGGGAAATAGGTTCGGCCCATTTCCACAAAATCAGCTCGCAAGTCCCTTAAGAAGTTGATTTTTTGGAATGCCGCTCCCAATCTTCTAGCCGGAGGCAAAAGTTCTTGGTACAGCTGGTCGTTGCCGCTCACAAATACACGCAGGCACATGAGGCCTACCACTTCAGCCGAGCCCACAATGTACTCCTCAAAACCTGACCGGTCGTACTGAAGTTTGTCCAAATCCCATTCCATGCTCCTCATGAACAAGTCGACGTGCTCGCGGTCAATGTTGTGCTCGTGATAAGCCAGTTGGAAGGATTGCAGAATCGGGTTCATGCTGAACCTTCTTTCAAGTGCTTCATGGGTATTGCTCTTGAATTCATCGAAGAGCTCCCTTTGATTTTGATGGTCAAAAGAGTCGACAATTTCATCTGCAAAACGAACAAAACCATAAATCGAGTAAATCGCTGATCGGACTTCGGGAGCCAAAAATCTGATCCCCAAACTAAACGATGTGCTGTATTTGCGCGTGGTCTCAACGCTACAGGCTTGACAAACTTGATCGTATAAGGCGAGTTTATCCATGGAAAGAATTAACCAATAATAGCTGTCTCAGGTTCATTGGATGATTTTGTCTTCTTGCGAATGTATCGATGAACTTCGTTCGCAGCGACGTCACCGCTGATTAAACTTGGAGGCACTCCAGGTCCTGGAGTAGTCAATTGGCCAGTAAAGAAAAGCCCCTTCAGTTTGCTTCTCATTTTTGGCTTCCAAAAGGCAGTTTGCTTCAAAGTGTTCGCTAGACCGTATGCATTGCCTTTGTAGGCCGAATAATCTTCTGTGAATTCC
Source organism: Flavobacteriales bacterium (assembly GCA_036825655.1). Classification (GTDB taxonomy): domain Bacteria; phylum Bacteroidota; class Bacteroidia; order Flavobacteriales_D; family Sanyastnellaceae; genus JALQTD01. Next base: position 12,521 of record DAISXU010000003.1, read on the forward strand.
TCGTGCGCATAACTTCTTTTGTAAACGATGTGCTCGCTGATATCGACTCCCGTGTGCTGGGTCAAACGTTTAGTCATTTCTTGGAAATACTGTTCGCGCAATCCAGGCTCGTCCTTCAATCCAGGCGCCACAGGAATTAAAAAGAACATGTTCTCGCAACCTTCTGGTGCTACACTTGCATCGGTCACGGATGGAGCACTCACATAGAACAGGGGGTCCGTGGGCCAAGTTTTGGAATCGTATATGGTCTCAGCATGCGGACCAAATGGGGTATCAAAGAACAAATTGTGGTGCCTCAGCCCAGGCACCCTCCGATTCACTCCCACATAAAAGAGCAAAGAGCTCGGCGACATCGTTCGCGTGTCCCAATAGCTCTCGTCGTAACGGCGATACCGCTTCGGTAGCAAGTGCTGTTCAACGTGGTGGTAGTCAGCTCCAGCGACAACAGCATCTGCCGGCATGAAATCACCATTTGCCAGCAGAACGCCTGAGGCAGCGTGTTGCTTCGCGGCGATTTCTTGAACCTCCGCATTGAAAACAAATTTCACGCCTAAATCTTCGGCCACTCGAACCATCGCTTTGACGATTTCGTGCATTCCACCCATGGGATACCAAGTTCCCAGCATGGTGTCAGCATAGTTCATCAAGCTATACAGCGCAGGCGTCTGTTCTGGTTTTGCGCCCAGAAACAACACCGGAAACTCCATCAGTTGGAGAATTTTGGGATGCTTGAAGTACGATCTAACGTGATCACTAAAGGACTTGAAAAGGGTCAGTTTAGTGGCGTTGTAAAGCGTTGAGGCCTGCGCAAATTCGATGGGGGAGTGCGCTGTTTTTCGCACAAACTGTCCCATCCCGATGGTGTATTTCACGGATGCCTCCTCCATGAATGCTTTTAGCTTTTCACCAGCCCCGGTTTCTAAGGCTTCAAACTGAGCCTGTAGTTTTTCAAAATTTGCTTCAACATCCCATGGGGCATCGGAGAACCACACTTTGTAGCTCGGGTCCAGCCGGATCAGATTCAAAGCTTGATGGATGTCAGCCCCGAATTGCTTGAAGTAGTCTTCAAAGACATCGGGCATCCAGTACCAACTTGGACCCATGTCAAATCGATAACCTTCCGCCTCAAAGACGCGGCACCGTCCGCCGGGTTGGTTGTGCCGTTCGAGTACGGTGACTTGGTGGCCTTTTGCGGCGAGTGCAGTAGCCGATGAAATTCCCGCAAATCCAGCACCAATGACAATCACGCTGGATTTGCTATGCTCGTTCGAGTCAGTCATAATTGAGCAAACAAGGTCGAACGTATTCCTGTTCATTTCATTTGCACAGTTGTTAAGCTTTCAAGATTTATGAACACTTCATTCTGCGTGATAATAAACATTATGTAAAATAGCATTCAATGAATGCAAAAGGGGCAACCGAAGATGCCCCTTGATGCTATTCTGAACGTTAGAAATTACTGCGCGTCCAATATGCGCGTTATTTCCAACATTTTCTCGTCGTCGCCGGTTCTGGTGTAGATGTCCCTCAAACTTCTGAGCGTATCGATGTCTTCTGGATTAGCTGCTCGTGCTGCCTCCAAATATGGTTGGGCCTGCGCGAAAAGCTGCTTTGCAGCATCCTCATGAGCCTTCTGGTCAGCGGTTTCTGCTTTTGTCATGCGGGGCTTCCACAATTCATTCGCAACGTTGATTTCCTTTACTGCGTCATTGAAATACATCGCACCCAAGTTATAATTGGCATCGAAATACGTGGGCACCAATTCAATGGCCTTCAGGTAAGCTTCCTGCGCTTCTTCCAAGTGCTTTAGGTTGTCATGCACGCTACCAAGGCTGAACCAAAGGATTTCATTTGTTGGGTCCAGTTCTGCCGCTAATGCCAAGTTATCGAGTGCCCTTTCGTACTCCTTGTCCTCAAGGTAGATGTTCAACTCCTCAATGAGAATCGCTTGTTCTCTTGGGTAATTGACTCGTGCATTTTGCAAAATGGTCAGAGCTTCTTCTTTGCGATCTGCATTCCGCAGAATGGTTGCCATAAAGAGGTATACGTTGGGAACTTGGTACCCAATGGATGCGCAAGTCTGGTAACGCTCAATCGCCAAGTCAACCGCTTCGGCCTTTTCATAACACAATGCGGCATTGAAAATTGCCATGGTATCTACGATGGAAAAGCTATTTGAAATGATCGAGCTTAAATCGAAGAATCCACCAGCGGGCATGTAATTGCCTTCATTGTATTGGGCAATGGCCATGTCCAGCGCGACAGCTTGTGCTTGTCCAAACCCAGTTGTAATCTCCCGTTCGTAGGAACCCTTTGCGTCCAATTCGCGCGCTTTGAGGTAGGATTCGTAGGCCAACTGCAATGCATTGGGGAATGCGGCAAACAATTCTGGATCCTTGGCCACATTGATGTAAATGTCCCCTCGGTACCTCCACGTCTTCTCCTTGACAACGGCCTTTTCATTGAGCAATGCTTGCTCGATGTAGCCTGCTGCTTCTGCGTAATTGCCACTCTTGTTGGCATTGTAAGCGGACACGACTTCTTTCTGTCCCCAAACGGTCAAAGCGGCCAACATGAGGCAAAGTGTCAAAAGTTGTTTCATAGCTGAAATGTGCATTTTGCGTGCAAAAGTAAGTATTCAATTCTTCTTAGCAAGGAATGTGCCAAAGGCCTTATTCCTCATTTGAAGCTTCGGATGTTCCGGTATCATCGAGCCCTTCTTGCTCCTGATCGTGGTCTTCTTCTTCGTTTTTCGGAACTCGGCATACAGAGGCAATGGTGTCTTTTCCTCTCAGTTGAATCAGTCGGACACCTTGCGTAGCTCGGCCCATGACCCGCAGGCTGTCGACTCCTGTTCGGATTGTAATGCCACTGCGGTTGATGATCATCAAATCATCTTCGTCAGTTACGTTCAAAATGCTGATGAGCTCACCTGTTTTGTCAGTGATGTTCAAGGTCTTTACGCCTTTTCCTCCTCGGTTGGTTATCCGGTAATCGGCGACAGGACTGCGTTTGCCATAGCCGTTCTCAGACACAACTAAAATGTCAGACTCAACATCCCTTACGCAGACCATTCCGATGACTTCATCCTGGTCGTGGCCAAGTGTAACGCCTTTCACCCCCATTGCCGTTCTGCCAACTGCACGAGCTGTAGACTCGTTGAAACGAATGGCTTTCCCTGAGCGCAGTGCCAAGAGGATTTCGTTGGTTCCATCTGTCAATCGCGCGGTCAATAGTTCATCTCCTTCGCGCACGGTAATGGCATTGATTCCATTGGCTCTTGGCCGAGAATATGCGGCCAAGGTGGTTTTCTTAATCAGCCCTTTTTTCGTTGCAAGAACCACGAAGTTATTTTCAACATATTCCCGGTCTTTCAAGTCGATGACGGGTATGTACGTCAACACTTTATCCCCTGGTTCGAGTTGAATGAGGTTTTGGATGGCACGTCCTTTGGAGGTTTTGGAACCTTCTGGGACTTCATAAATCCTCATCCAGAAACACCTTCCATTGGCTGTGAAAATCAACAACCAATTGTGATTGGTTGCAGCGAAGATGTGCTCAACAAAATCTTCATCGCGGGTCGCCACACTTTTCGCCCCCACTCCTCCTCTACTTTGAGAGCGGTATTCTGTCAAACGCGTGCGCTTGATGTATCCGGCATGGCTGATGCTGATGATTACTTGGTCATCAGCAATGAGGTCCTCCATGCTGACGTCAGCGCTGCTCAATTCAATGCTGCTTCTGCGTTCATCACCAAAACGATCGCGCATGTCAATTAGCTCCTCCTTGATGATGTCCATCCGGCGCTCGAAGCGCTCAAGAATGTCTTTCAGGTCGGTGATGATGGCCATCAATTCATCAAACTCAGCTCGCAGCTTGTCGCGTTCCAACCCTGTCAAGCGTTGCAATCGCATGTCCAAGATGGCTTTCGCCTGAATTTCGCTTAGCCCAAACCGATCCATCAGCCCTGTACGCGCCTCATCCGGCGTTGCACTGGAGCGAATGAGTGAAATGACTTCGTCGATGTTGTCCAAGGCAATGATGAGTCCCTCTAGGATGTGGGCTCGCTCTTCTGCTTTGCGAAGCTCATATTGCGTCCTCCGCGTTACCACTTCATGGCGGTGCTCGACGAAGTAGCGAATGAGTTGCTTGAGGTTCAGCAGCAATGGACGGCCTGCAACCAAAGCAATGTTGTTCACAGAGAATGTGCTCTGGAGGGCTGTGTATTTGTAGAGCTTATTCAGCACTACAGTTGCCATGGAATCTCGCTTGATTTCATAAACAACACGCATTCCGTTCCGATCGGATTCATCACGGATTTCAGAAATGCCTTCAATTTTCTTTTCGTTCACCAATTCGGCGGTCTTGCGGACCATGTCCGCCTTGTTGACCATATAGGGAATCTCCGAAACGATGATTTGCTCACGGCCTGAGGGCAATTCTTCAATTTCTGCCCTTCCGCGAACGACTACCCTCCCCCTGCCGGTATGGAAAGCTTCTTTCACGCCATCCACACCGTGAATGATTCCTCCCGTTGGGAAGTCTGGAGCCTTCACGAACTCCATCAAGCCATCTACCGAAATGTCATTGTCTTCGATGTAAGCAATCGCTCCATTTACAACTTCGGTGAGGTTATGCGGCGGCATGTTTGTCGCCATGCCCACAGCGATTCCGCTTGCTCCGTTGATGAGCAAGTTGGGAAGCTTTGAAGGAAGCACAGTCGGCTCCTTGAGGCTCTCGTCAAAGTTGGGTCGGAAGTCAACCGTCTCTTTGTCCAAATCGGCCAACATTTCTTCGGCTACCTTCCGCAAGCGCGCCTCGGTGTAACGCATGGCAGCTGGGTTATCCCCGTCAATGCTACCAAAGTTTCCTTGTCCATCGACCATTGGGTATCGCAAGGACCAATGCTGGGCCATCCGCACCATGGTGTCGTAAACGGAGCTGTCCCCGTGCGGGTGGTATTTACCCAAAACCTCTCCGACAATCCTAGCCGACTTCTTGTGCGCTCGATTGGAGAGCACTCCGAGATCGAGCATTCCATATAGTACACGCCTGTGTACGGGCTTCAAGCCATCTCTTACGTCCGGAAGTGCGCGGGAAACGATTACCGACATCGAATAATCGATGTAGGCTGATTTCATCTCATCCGCAATGTTTATCTGAACGATTTTCTCTCCTTCTGCCATGTTGTCAGGTTCTATTCATTCTGCCACGCACCAGATCGGTGCAATCCAATGAACGAAAATACATCCTACATCCCCGCAGATTGGGGCTTGAGTCGGTCAATTCTTCACAAAATTGAGCGTTTGGCTGTGGAAAAACCCTTCAGACGGCAAGGTCTTTGACTGATGTGGGCAGTAGATTTAACCCTACGAAACCTTGCGCTCGAATTTGGCGTAAGAAAAAACTGTACTCAACCAGGAGCTTTCCACCATGGATGCAAAATTTTCACCCCGCGTTAAAGACGTTATTTCCTACTCACGAGAAGAGGCTCTGCGCCTTGGCCACAACTACATCGGCGTGGAGCATCTTTTGCTTGGCATCATCCGAGAGGGCGAAGGAACTGCCGTGCGGATCTTGGAATCCCTCAATGTGGATTTGCAGAAATTGAGGAAGGTGGTCGAGAGCAGCATTCGTCCTACCTCGGGCAAATCGGTTGGTGCCGGGAACATACCCGTGATGAAACAAGCCGAGCGCGTTTTGAAAGTGACCTATTTGGAAGCCAAGGTTTTTAAAAGCGGAACGATTGGTACCGAACATTTGCTTTTGAGCATTTTAAAGGACGAAGACAACGTAGCGACAAAATCATTGATTGCATTCAACATCGAATACGACGTGGCAAAAGAAGAATTTGAAAACCTCCTCAATGCGGAAGGAGGAAGAACCGATATGAATCCCAGAGCGGATTCAACGGGCATGGGAGATGACGAGGATGATATGCCAGGAATCGGTGGTGGTTCAGGCGGCGGAATTGGTGGCTCAGGGAGGAAAGTTGACCCGAAGAGCAAAACACCAGTTCTTGACAATTTTGGTCGGGACTTGACGAAACTCGCTGAGGACGGGAGATTGGACCCCATCGTAGGGAGACAGAAAGAAATCGAGCGCGTCAGCCAGATATTGAGCCGGCGCAAAAAGAACAACCCGATTCTGATTGGCGAGCCCGGTGTGGGCAAGAGTGCCATCGCTGAAGGTTTGGCGTTGAGAATCATTGAGAAAAAGGTCTCTCGCGTGTTGTTCAACAAGCGGATTGTGACCTTGGATGTCGCCTCGCTTGTTGCCGGAACCAAATACCGTGGACAGTTCGAAGAGCGCATGAAGGCGGTCATGAATGAGTTGGAAAAATCTCCCGATGTTATTTTGTTCATCGACGAATTGCATACCATTGTTGGTGCAGGAGGAGCAAGTGGCTCGCTTGATGCCAGTAACATGTTCAAGCCGGCCTTGGCACGGGGTGAAATCCAATGCATTGGAGCTACAACACTGGATGAGTACCGCCAGCACATCGAGAAAGACGGTGCATTGGAGCGTCGTTTTCAAAAGGTCATTGTCGAGCCCACTACCATCGAGGAGACGGTTCAGATTTTGAATAACATCAAAGACAAGTATGAAGAGCATCACAGTGTGACGTACACAGAAGAGGCATTGGAGGCCTGCGTGAAGCTCACAGCGCGCTACATCACGGACCGTCACTTGCCGGACAAGGCCATTGATGCCTTAGACGAGGTGGGAAGCCGAGTGCATTTGAACAACATCCATGTACCAGAGTCCATTCTGACCATTGAAGCAGAGATTGAGGAGATTAAGGACGAAAAATCCAAGGTTGTCCGGAGCCAACGGTACGAAGAAGCTGCGAAATTGCGTGACCGCGAAAGAACGCTGCTCAATGACCTCGAGGATGCAAAGGCCAAGTGGGAAGAAGAAAGTCGCAATCACCGAGTTACGGTAACCGTTGAGCACGTTGGAGATGTTGTGGCGATGATGACAGGGATACCGGTTCAACGAATCGCTGAAAAAGAAAGCGGAAAATTGGCCCGCATGGACGTCGACCTCAAGGGGCAAGTGATCGGCCAAGAGGACGCCATTGTCAAAGTGGCCCGTGCAATCAAGCGCAACCGTGCGGGATTGAAAGATCCCAACAAGCCGATTGGTTCATTCATTTTCCTCGGCCCTACAGGCGTTGGAAAGACTCAATTGGCTAAAGTTCTCGCGCGATTTATGTTTGACAGCGAGGAGGCGTTGATCCGAATCGACATGTCGGAATACATGGAGAAATTTGCAGTGAGCCGACTCATAGGAGCGCCTCCAGGATATGTGGGGTATGAGGAAGGTGGACAATTGACCGAAAAGGTTCGCCGTCGTCCCTACTCCATCATCCTCCTGGATGAGATAGAAAAGGCACATCCTGATGTATTCAACCTCATGCTCCAAGCGTTGGACGATGGCCAAATGACAGACAGCTTGGGACGCAAGATCGACTTCCGGAATACGGTGATCATCATGACTTCAAACATCGGCGCCCGCCAGCTTGCTGACTTCGGTTCTGGTGTTGGATTTGGCACCTCCGCGCGAGAGGCGAATGAAGATGCCAATCGGAACAGCGTCATTCAAACGGCCTTGAAGCGTGCCTTCTCTCCCGAGTTTTTGAATCGCATTGATGACGTGGTGCTCTTCTCCAGCTTGAAGCGGGAAGACATTCACCAGATCATTGATTTGGAATTAGCGGCCTTGGTGAAGCGCATTGAATCCATTGGCTATGGCATTGAGATTACGGACAAGGCCAAGGACTTCTTGGTAGATCATGGATACGATGAGAAATATGGCGCACGTCCATTGAAGCGAGCCATTCAAAAGCACCTCGAAGATCCGATGGCCGAGCAGATCATCAACGCCGAAATGGAAGAGGGAGACTTGCTTAAGGCGAGTTTCCGAAAAGGATCTGATGAGCTCAAGTTCGAGGTCGTCAAGGGTGGATTCCTTTCCATGCCTAACGGTGCTGAGGAAGCGCTTGAGGGCCCTGTTTCGGATGATGATTCACCCGAGGGCGGAGAAGCGTGAACTGGAAGCGCATAAAAATACGTTGCTTGAAGGCCCTTCAGTCCAAGTATGGATTGACGGCCCTTCTTGCATTGGTTTGGGTCACTTTTGCGGCTGACATTGATTTAGTCCACATCATGCGGACCGCTTACGAGGTGAATCAACTCAATCAAGAAGCAGATTTGGTTACTGCGGAGGTAGAGCAGGTGCGAGAAGACCTGGATGATTTGCTGAACAACCAAGCATCTTTGGAGCGCTTTGCCCGGGAACGCTACTTCATGCAGCGTTCAGATGAAGAAGTGTTTCGGATCATCGAACGCGCTCAGTAACTACCCAGTAAGCTCTGCTGAATGGCGTAGAAAGCATCTTCGACAACCGCTGTGTCGAACAGGAAAACGAAAGCGATGCCAAATATTGCGCCCATCAAATGCGCGTCATGAGCGATTCCTGTTCTTTTCTTCCGATTCATGTAGGACTCGTATACCAAGAATAAAACACCTGCAAGTGCAGCAGGCATTGGGATAACGAAGAACAACAACAACGTGTGAGTCGGGTACAGCAGGATGTAGGCCATTAAAACTGCAGACACGGCTCCACTCGCTCCCAGGGAAGCGTAATTGGGGTTTTCTCCATGTTTCAGAATTGCAGGAATGCTGGCGGCCAGCAGGGCGCCAAAATACAGAATGGGGAACGTCCAATTTCCAGATAGTCCCCAAACGGGAGAATCAAGTTCACCTGCACTGAATGCATCTTCAACCCCACTTCCAAACTGCCAAAGAACAAAGAGGTTCAGGAACAAATGGCTCGTGTTCGCGTGAATGAAGCCATGCGATAACATGCGGTACCACTGCCGGTCGTCTTTTACGAGGTATGGGACCAATAGCCACTTCTCACGAAACTCAGGTAACTTGAAACCTCTGTACGAAGCCCAAATCGTGAAGCCAATGATGGGGAGCAGCCAGTCCATTCAACTGCTGTGATCGGCAATGATGCGCCAGCCCTCAGGAAAGCGCTTCCAAACCAAACTATAATGTCCAGAAATGTCTTCGGCAGGCTCTTCCCGATCGATGCTCCATTTCCCAATTAGAAATCCGTGCTCTTCCCCGATCTCAATCCACTCCAGGTTTTCAAAAGTGAGTTTTCCTTTGGATGCCCCATCGGGGTAAGAAGTGTGGTAGTTGTTCAGAACCTGGTCGTATCCGTAAGTGACCCCTTTGCTTCCAATGAACATGAGGCTGTCATTCTGCCAATACGCAAGCGACATGAAGCCATCAATGTCGCCATCATTCCAAGCTTTTTCTTGGAGTTTCATGGCTTCATTGATCTCCTCAGGCAGGCCCGTCTTAACGCGAACGGTGGTGGATTGCTCAGCAGGTTCTGAACATCCTACAAACGCCGCCAAGAAAATGCTCGAGGCAACAAGCAAGGTGAAGCTCGACTTAAACATTGAATCTGAAGTGCATGACGTCTCCATCTTGCACAAGGTATTCTTTTCCTTCGACTTTCAACTTCCCAGCTTCTTTTACTGCTTGTTCTGAACCAAATTGGACAAAATCATTGTAGCTGATTACTTCAGCTCGAATGAATCCTTTTTGAAAATCCGTATGAATAACGCCAGCGGCTTGAGGCGCCGTAAAGCCATCTCGGATGGTCCAGGCCCGAACTTCTTTGACACCTGCCGTGAAATAGGTTCTAAGCTTGAGCAGGGAATATGCCGCGCGAATCAACTTGGCGACACCAGGCTCATCCAATCCAATGTCCGCCAAAAATTCTTTTCGCTCTTCTAAGTCTTCTAACTCAGCAATGTCCGCCTCAATGGCTGCCCCGATGATCATCACCTCAGCGCCTTCAGCTTGGGCCATTTTTTTGACGAGCTCGACATGTGCGTTTCCAGAAACGACGGACGCTTCGTCGACATTGCACACATAGAGGACGGGTTTCGCTGTCAATAGCTGCATTTCATGCACCCATTCCAATTCATAGTCTTCTAAATCAACCGCTCTCGCAGAAATTCCAGAAGACAAGGCATCATGCACTTTCGTGTAGGCACTGAGCATTTTCTGCGCTTCTTTGTCTCCTGTGCCGGCCGCCTTTTTCACTTTTTGCATGCGGACTTCAACTGATTCCAAGTCTTTCAATTGAAGCTCCATGTCGATGACCTCTTTGTCTCTAATGGGATCCACACTTCCGTCCACGTGAACGACGTTCCCATCATCGAAGCACCGGAGCACATGTAGAATGGCGTCTGTTTCACGGATGTTCGCCAGGAACTTGTTGCCAAGCCCCTCCCCTTTGCTCGCTCCTTTCACCAATCCGGCGATGTCAACAATTTCAACTGTTGTTGGGAGAACAGCCTGGGGCTGAACGAGCTCGGTCAATTTGTTGAGGCGTTCATCGGGTACGGTGATCACCCCTACGTTGGGTTCAATGGTGCAGAAAGGGAAATTTGCGCTCTGAGCTTTGGCATTACTCAAGCAATTGAATAAGGTTGACTTGCCTACGTTAGGCAAACCGACTATTCCGCATTTTAAAGCCATGACATGGTGGGTTTTTCGCCCGCGAAGGTACAATGCGAAGCCTCAAATTTAACGGCAACAGACACTTGCGCACACCTTGTCCACAGGAGGTAAATATTCACCTTGCAAATGGTACTTTTGGCGTGCAAAATTCACAGCCATGTCTCACGATCTTACTGCCATTGCCAATCAAGTCCGCCGCGACATCGTTCGCATGGTTCACGGAGCAGCTTCCGGTCATCCTGGGGGTTCTTTGGGGTGCACGGATTTAGTTGTAAAACTCTACTTCGACCGGATGAATGTTCAGCCTGAGCCGTTCGAAATGGATGGAAAGGGTGAGGATCTGTTCTTCCTTTCTAACGGACACATCAGTCCCATGTGGTACAGCGTTTTGGCCCGCCGTGGCTTTTTCCCCGTGAAGGAGCTGGCAACATTCCGCAAGTTGAATACCCGTTTGCAAGGTCACCCAGCTACCGAAGAAGGATTGCCTGGCATCCGGGTTGCTTCTGGATCATTGGGTCAAGGCCTCAGTGTGGCGCTTGGCGCAGCCCAAACGAAGCAACTTAATGGCGATGACAGCACCGTTTTCACGTTGCACGGAGATGGGGAGTTGCAAGAGGGACAAATCTGGGAGGCAGCGATGTATGCGGCTCACCACAAGTTGGATCGCATCGTCAGTTTCATTGATTGCAACGGTCAACAGATTGATGGGCCGACATCTGATGTGATGTCGCTTGGTGATTTGGAAGCCAAGTGGAAGGCATTTGGATGGCGTGTTTTGCATTGTGACGGCCACGACTTCGAGGATTTGGATCGGGTCATCAAGGAAGCGGATGCAGCAAAAGGAACGGGTGTCCCGACGTGCGTCTTGATGGTTACGGCAATGGGTAGAGGCGTCGATTTCATGGAGGGGACTCACCATTGGCATGGCATCGCTCCTAACGACGAACAGCTCGCGTCTGCCTTGTCGCAGTTGCCCGAAACCCTGGGAGATTACTGATGCTAAGGTTCTTCCTGTTCACGGCTTGCATAGGATGGTTTTCCATGAATTTGGAGGCCCAATCTGTGCGCGCTGAATTGGGAGAACTGGATGAGCCGACTCGTTTGCTTTTTGTGTTTGATGCTTCGAATAGCATGAATGCATTTTGGGGGGGCACGCGAAAAATGGAAGCTGCCACTCGCTTGCTCGGGGAAGCACTCGGTGAGCTCTATGGCATCGAAGGACTGGAACTTGGGCTTCGTGTATATGGGCATCAGACCACCTTTGTACAAGGTGAACAAGATTGCGATGACACCGAATTGGTAGTGCCCATCAGCACGGGAAACAATTTGCTCATTCGTCAAGCGCTGAAGCGATTGCAGGCCAGGGGTACCACTCCCATTGCGCACTCACTGGAGCTCGCCGCTTCAGATTTTGCGGATACCGATGGGCGCAATGTGATAATCTTGATCACGGATGGCATCGAAGCCTGTGATGGTGATCCCTGTTCTGTTTCACGAGCCCTTCAATCGCGCAATGTCATTGTGAAGCCGTTCATCATCGGCATCGGATTGGATGACCAGTTCAAGGACACCTTCCGGTGTGTCGGGAACTATTTTGATGCCACTGACACGCAAATGTTCCAAGAAGTATTGGACATTGTCATCGAGCAGGCCATGCATGATACGACGGTTGAAGTTGATTTGGTAGCCAAGAGTGCTTCCCCATCGAATCCCGCTGAATTTGAAACCAATGTGGCCATTTCGTTTGAGGACAGGCATTCTGGTTTGACGTTGGAGCGTTTCATCCACACGTTAAATGGCCTGGGCAATCCGGATACGTTGCACGTGGATCCTGTACCCACCTATAGGGTCACAGCGCACACCATTCCTCCGATGGTGCAAGACTCCATTCGCCTCCATCCAAGGGAACACAATCGAGTCATATTTCCCAATGCGGGGCAAGGAATCCTGCAACCTGACTTCGCTCGAGATGAGCGCAACCCATACGGCAACCTACCAGTTGACATTTTTGTTAGTGGCGAATGTGATGCGATTCATACGATGGAAATGGGCACGGACGTCAAAGTGCTCAATGGTCGATACGATCTCCGCTTTGCAACGGTTCCTCCCACGCTGGTGGAGGGAGTGCAGGTAGGAACAGGACGAGTGGTGCCCGTTACCATCGCCTTACCAGGAGATCTTGTGCTCGACACAAAAACATCTGGTTACGGTGCAATCTTGGACGATCAAGGGGTGACTGTCATCAAGTTTGATGCAGGGAATCCTTCCGGACGCTATGTTTTGCAACCGGGTCGCTACCATTTGGTATTCCGAGCAAGAGGCGCCCAATCCACTGAATTATCTGTTCAAAGAACGTTTTCCATAACATCAGGAAACACCACCAATCTCACCACTCATGGTTGATACTCGCTACATCTCAAGCATTGATCCTACGGAAAAGAAGGATACCCGAAGCGGCTTCGGAGCTGGTTTACTTGAACTTGGTCGACGCGATGAGCGCGTTGTCGCGTTGTGTGCGGACCTGACTGGTTCCTTGAAGATGAATGCATTTGCTGATGCGTTTCCCGAGCGGTTTTATCAAGTAGGAATCGCAGAGGCCAACATGATGGGCTTGGCAGCTGGAATGACCATTGGAGGGAAAATTCCTTTCACGGGAACATTTGCGAACTTCTCAACCGGCCGGGTGTATGACCAAATCCGCCAGTCGATAGCTTATTCTGAGAAGAATGTCAAAATTTGTGCCTCTCACGCGGGCTTGACATTGGGTGAGGACGGTGCGACACATCAAATCTTGGAAGACATCGGGATGATGTCCATGCTCCCAAACATGACTGTGATTTGCACTGCCGATTACAATCAAACTCAACAGGCCACAGAAGCAATTGCAGACCATCATGGACCTGTTTATTTGCGGTTTGGCCGGCCAGCGGTGCCTATCTTTATGAAGCCTGATGCACCCTTTGCCATTGGTAAAGCGCAAAATCTCATTTGTGGAAACGATGTGACTTTTGTGGCAACTGGCCACTTAGTATGGGAAGCGGTGAAAGCCGCGTTGGCCCTTCGTGAACAAGGCATCCACGCAGACGTGCTGAATTACCACACCATTAAGCCCTTCGATGAGGCGGCGCTCTTGGAGTCTGTTAAACGGACGGGCTCGGTAGTGGTTGCAGAAGAGCATCAACGTGCTGGAGGATTGGGTAGCATTGTAGCTCGCACACTGGCCCAGCATCACCCTACCCGAATGGAGCATGTGGCGGTCGATGATCAATTTGGAGAGAGCGGAACTCCTGCTCAATTGATGGAAAAGTATGGGCTGAATTCAGAAGCCATTGTAGCTGCTACCGAGCGCATCTTGGCTAGCGTGACGAAGTAATTACTGTGCTGACACCAGGCGATCCATGTTCGCTATGCTGCGGTAAATGGCCTGGTCATCTTCATGGGAGCACAAGGATAGCGGCAAACGCACGCTTGGATTGCAAACTCCGAGGTGATGCAAAACGCATTTGATCCCCGGAGCAACGGCCGTCTTCTCGAGCTTTCTTAACAAGGGAGCCAATTGGTGATGGGTCGCACGGGCTGCGTGCAATTCTCCAAACTGGGCTTGTCCAATCAAATTCGAAAACGCTTTTGGAAAGGCATTTCCTGCGCTTGTCATGGCCCCATCTGCCCCTAACGCCAGCATGGGAAGTGCCGACACGTCATCTCCGCAAAGCACATGGAAATGCCCCGCTTTGTTCCGAATGACCTCTCCGGTTAAGGCGAAATCACACCTTCCATCGACAAAGCCTTTGATTTTCGGATGGTTTGAAAGTTCGATGATGGAGGGCGCAGTGAGACCCGATCCTTTAGGTCCTTGTCGTTGGTGCAACAAAATGGGCCTGGGGGAGGCCTCAGCGACGGCTAGGAAATGTTGAACGAGCCCATGCTGCGAGATTCCAGGATCATTGGGGACTTCGAGTAATAATGCACTGAGCCCTCGTTGTGCATTCAGTCGGAGGGATTCTTCAGGAAGATCTGCCAAAATTCGACCTACCGTAGCTTTTGTTGAAGCAGCGGGAACCCCAAGGGCCAGAGGGACTCTTCCCTGGAGAACGTCAAGGATAAAATCAAGAACCCGATGGGCCTCTTTTGGTTCGAGCGATCGGTATTCCGATCCTGGCCCAAGCGCAATGAAAGCATCTACCCCACCCTTTAAACCAAGTTCGATGATGCGTTGAATGGCCGGGTAGTCCACTTGGTCTTGAGCTGTAAATGGAGTGACCAATGTCACAACGTGTCCTAAGAATGCGTGCTTCATTGCAATTGAGTGGTGGTGAGGAACTTCAGCAAACGATCGATTTGATGTTCCCTCGATTCTCCAGCTTTTGGCTCAATCAGAACATCGTAATCCTCATTTCGACAATCCTGACGAACCGCGATTTTCATAGCTGCACGGGAATTCCGAACTGTGTAGATCAATGGGACTGGAAGTGATGATTCCAAATTGATGAGGATGTCGAATGGTTCTTGACAAAACAGTTCCATGTTATCCTCTGGCTTGCCCCAAAAATTAAGGTCATTCTGGCAAATGAAGCCCGAATCTAACTTTTGCATTTGCCAATTTGGTATGTCCTTTTTCTTTAAATCGACATAGGTAAAGCGCATGACGCGTTTCAGGTTATATTCTTGAATGAGCCGTTTTGCGAGCAATTTCACATCCTTGTGACGGCGTTCATTTTGATTGATGTAAATCAAAGCGATGCGCTGAGCGCGATTCAATGAAGTTCCTTTTGCACCGCGTTGTATTATGGGCAAACGCTTCACCAACAGCTTGTTCACTTGGATTTTCCAACTCATCGTGTCAAAAATAAGGGAAAGCTCGGGGTATCTGCCTGAATTGAGGATGTACATTTGGCATGGTATTCGATAACGAACACAGAAAGATTAAAGCCATGTCAACTACGTTACGCTCAACCTCAAGCATCCTTCTCATGGGATTGATCGCGCTTTTTTTGGTTAATTGTGGTGGTAACCCACTTGGAACCAAAGTGAAAGAACCATTTTCAGGAAGCAAGTATGAGTCGAATAATCGGTATTTCAGGGCCACTGGAAAAGCCTCTTCAACCAAGGACGCCATTGCGCAAAGCAAAGCGGAAATGGATGCGAGGACCGGACTTGCACAGCAACTGCAAACGACCATTCAAGTCGTCACCGACAACTACAGCATGGACGTTCAAGGTGCTCACGTGAATGAGGCCATTGAGCGTTTTGAAACATTGGTCAGGGAAGTCACCAATACGACATTGGCAGATATTCGAATCATTGGCCAGGAAAAGTACCTTTCCGATGGTAAGTACACAGTTTATGTCGCAATGGAAATCAAGAAGGCGGCCATGTACAGAACCATGAAAAAACTCGCTCGACAGGACGAACGCCTCAGCAAGGCTGCCTTGGCTGACATTGAGCGCTTGTTGGATGAGAAAATCGCTGAGGCGGAAGCGGACTGAGTTCAGTCGGCTCGGAAAAGCGGAGCGAATTCTCGCCGCACCTTGGATAGCTTCGGTGCAATGACAGCGCGACAATACGGTGCTTCACCGTTCAGCTCATAATACTGTTGGTGGTAATCCTCAGCAGGGAAAAAGTCCCCGACGGGAGATACTTGCGTAACAGCAGTGGCTGGTTCGTTCTTTTGATTCCATTCCATTAGGGCTTGTTCAGTGATTGCTCGATCGTCATCTGAGGAGTAAAACACGCAGCTCCGGTATTGGGTGCCCACATCCGCACCCTGGCGATTCAGTTGGGTGGGGTCGTGAGCGGTCAGAAAGACATCGAGGATGGCATCCAATGAAATGGTGGATGCATCGTACGAGACTTGAACCACTTCGGCATGACCAGTCCTGCCTGTGCACACTTCCCGGTAAGCTGGGTTTTTAATGTGCCCTCCCATGTAGCCCGATACTGCTGATTCCACTCCCTTCAAATCACTGAAGACCGCTTCAATGCACCAAAAACACCCCCCTCCCAAAGTAATTGTGCTCATGTCTTGACACATCATTTTTGTAGATAGCAGCCCCATTAAAGCCAGTATGCCCGCTGCCGTTCGCATGCGGATGGTTACCAAGTCCATCGGGCAAAACAAATCTGGGTACTCAAGTCCGATTGAACGCTGTTCCAAAGGGCTTGAATGTCACCGAGTTGGAAGCCCATTTCAAAGCCACTCCCTTCGAAACGAAAAACAGAGCCAATTGGATATTTGATCCCACGCTCAGCCATGTGACTGATTCCAAAATCCAATCTCCAGTTGGGCAACAATTGGAGAACTGTTGATGCACCAAGACGGCTGCCTACTCCCCCAATCCGATCGCGGTTGTCAAAACTTGCATCTGCAGCCAATAAAATCTGAGGGCTGATGAGCATACCTCCGCCGAGGTGAACTCGACCTGGCATAGCGACCCGTCGCGTTTCTTCAATGCCTTCCTGAAACCAAGTCGACGGATCGATCGCTGTTGTCATCAATTCAATCAGCTGCGTGGGACCGGTAGCAGAAGTGCTCCAATTTTGCAATGCTTGATCCACTGAATAGCGTTCTCCCCTCCATTCCATTGCCCCGATGTTCGTTACTGCTGCAGCAATCCAATGTCCATCTGGATGCAGCATTGTCACACCGAGGTCCATGCTCCAACCTTGACCTACAGGCCCCCACCGTCTGAGTCCTTCAATGGAAGGGGATAAGGATACCGAGTCCAATTTTGGAAAGCTAAACCCGTTGGAAAATGCACCAAAGGCATCCAGTTCACCATCCTCGTCAGCGCGTATTGAGAAGTAACCATTGCCCAAGAGAAGCCTGCCTGTAATTCCAGTGTGCAATTGCCAACCTTCCTTGGCTCCCCATTGTTTCGAAATGCCAAGTTCATGTGATCTCAGGAACTGAAATCCTATGCGAGTTGCTCCGAGTAAATCGCCTACGATGGCATCACCTGGTATCAAACTGATGACTTGGTTAAGAACATCCAATGTATCCAAGTTGATGTTCTCCAAGGAGAACATGCTGTCATTCAATAAGACGTGCGTAAACAATCCTTCAGGAGCGCCTCCAAGCAGCACATCCGCAGTACTTTCATCAAACCTGGCTTCCGAATTGAAGTGTTGGTGTGATCGATAAGCGAAGCCCCATTTCTTCCCTTTCCGGAAGGTCCCCGCCGTAGTGAAATTGACCTGAGCATTGATGTCTTCATTGACCAAACGTTGAACCCATTCGTCCCGAGAAAGGTCGCCCCACGCGTCTTCATAGCCTGTGCGATTGAACACATCTCCCCACAAATCCTCCCTTCCAAGGATGGATGATTGAAGGCCAAAGCCGCCCTCGATGGAAGCAACAGCTCCTGTCAAGGTGGGGTTTAAGGCTGAACCAGTCAGTGCACTTGGATTCCAGCCCAATGCTCTGTAATCCGATGAAAGGGCAAATGGTGTTGCTCCAACACCAATCGGCGATTCAGAAAATTGTGCGAATGACCGTCCACTTGAGCATAACGCCAGCGCAACAAAAAGAATGGGAGCCTTCATGACTCTGAAATTATCACTTAGATTGGGATGTTCCAACCAAATCGATCTTCAATCTGGCCACGTCGAAGGGCATTTAACTCTTTAGATAGCAAAGGGGCCACCTTCCATTTCGAGTAATCTCCTAAGTGCAGCTGTTGGTCCTCAAATGCAATCAAGCTCATCGGTGCGATGGTGGCGGCAGTTCCGACTCCAAACGCTTCAGTAACGGCGCCCGTTTCCATTCCAGCTTTGAGCTCTTTCACAGAAATGCGCCGCTCTTCCACTTCAATCCCAAGATCATGCGCCAAGGTCAAAACAGAATCTCTTGTTACACCGGAAAGGATGGTCTCGCTCGTGTGCGGGCTGGTTAGCTTTCCATCGATCACGAACATGGCGTTCATGGTACCGCTTTCTTCGAGGTACTCGTGCGTGACGGCGTCTGTCCAGAGCAACTGATCATACCCTTGTTCTTGGGCTAGCTTTGAGGGAAACAACGAACCAGCATAATTGCCAGCAGCTTTCGCAAATCCTGTCCCTCCTGGAGCGGCACGCGTGTATTTCGTTTCCACCTTCACTTTCACCGGGTCCTTGTAGTACGCGTTGACCGGACATGTGAAAATGGAAAAGTTGTACCGTTCAGAGGGTTTCACACCCACAAACGAATCAGTGGCGATCATAAAAGGTCGGATGTACAACGAGGCTCCATCTCCATCAGGAACCCAGTTCCGATCCATGGTGATCAACTGGACCAATGCGTCCATGAAGGTTTGAGGATCCAATTCAGGCATGCACATCCGCACAGCCGACTTGTTGAATCGCTCTATGTTGCGACCTGGGCGAAAGAGAGAAACCGTGCCGTCTGCCTGGCGATAAGCCTTCATTCCCTCGAAAATGGCTTGGCCGTAATGAAAGACCATGGAGGCCGGACTCACTGTCATTGGACCGTAGGGTTCAATTCGGCCTTGCTGCCATTTTCCATCTTCAAAATCCATCGTGAACATGTGGTCCGAAAAGGTTCGGCCGAAGCTCAAGTTGTCAAAATCCACTTGCGGCAATCGCGAGGACGTAATTGGGGAGATTTTGAAGTTGGAGGTGGTTTCAATCATGGCAATCTTTCATTAAGCGCGCTGCAAAGGTCGTGATTTGATCGCCGTGTTGCAAATGCGCTTTGTATGGCTGCTTAGCGCAGCAAAGGATGGCATTCAAACGAAGAATTGAAGGTTCAATTGTCCTTACGACTGGTGAAACAAGAATCGATTGGGGCTGGTAAACCCACTCTTCACCGCATACATAACCAAAGCTGCGGTGTTGTTCACACCTAGCTTTTGCATGATGTTCTTCCGATGCGTGTTGACGGTGTGTGCGGAAATGAATAGGCGTTCCGCAATTAGAGCGTTGGTGAATCCCTCCGCGATCAAAGTGATGACTTCCGCCTCGCGATTGGACAATCCAACGGGGTCGCAGGTGTAATCGACGGGAACCAATTCTTCAACGTCAATGCTTTCTGCCCGAATGGCTTCAAGTATACGGCCGCAGAAGAACCTCCCTCCTTCGGCTGTTTCTTGGATAGCTTCCATCACTTCTCCAATGCTGCAGTTTTTCTTGATGTAGCTATCAATCCCTGCTCGCAATGCATTGATGAGCACACTTCCTGATTGTTGGGGTGTAATGGCCAATAGCTTTACGGACGGGGCGATTCGCTTGACTTCGACAATGTCATCGACGGAAAATCCTTCAGAGAGGAAATCCACGATGAGCACATCTGGACGAAAGGATGTCAACAAATCCTTCATTTCTTCCGGGTCCGAAGCCTCTCCGATGAGGCCATAGTTGCCAGCACTATTGAGCAGGCTCAGCAAACCCATTCGAAACACAGGGCTGCTATCGGCTAAAGCGATGGATACTTGGTTGTGCATTATTTAGAATCAGTCCAGATAACAAATGTAAGGAATATGACACTTCTCACAAGCTAGGTCAAACCCGGATGATCATTCCATCATACCCCAGCTCAGTATCTTGAAAAATGGCCTTCGCTTCGGCGAGTAAGCCATCTTGAACCCTGTAGCGCGCAGAAAAGTGCCCAAGGACTAATTTACCCACCTTCGCCTTCAGCGCGACCTCTGCCGCTTGAGCAGCGGTAGAGTGGCCCGTCTCTTTTGCCCGTTTTGCCAAAGCGCTTTGAAAGGTAGCTTCGTGGTAAAGAACTGACACACCTTCAACGGATTCAATGACTTCATCTGAAGGACGTGTATCAGCCGCGTAGGCATATGATCGTGGGGTGCGTCCGGGAACGGCTGCATCTTTTGCCGCTATTTCCCCTGCCCCCTTTCGAACGGACTCACCCGATTTAAGGGTTTTGATTTCGTTGATTGATAGATCAAATTCTTGAATGGCGTCCTTATTAACCCTCCATGGATGCTCTGCTTCTTGAATCCGAAATCCGTGCGTAGGTATTCGGTGGCGTGTTGGAAATGAAGTCAGTTTAAAACGCTCATTTTCGATGAGAAGCTCCGAAGCGTCGGGCTCCAGAGGCCTGAACTTCATGTGAAAGTTTAGATGGGTTTCCGTCAGCCTCAAGTTCTCCATAAGCCAAGGTTCGAGGGCGGTTGGACCAAATAGTTTCAATTCAGTCTTCCTTCCCAATAAATTCATACTTCCAATGAGGCCAGGGAGTCCCAAGACGTGATCGCCATGCATGTGGCTAATGCAGATGTTGTGTATCTTATTGAAGGGAACTTTCATCCTTCGGAGGTTCAGTTGTACGCCCTCGCCAGCATCAAAAAGAATCCAGTTTTCATGGATGTTGACCACTTGGGAGGTGGTCATAAAACGCAAATTGGGTGCGGCAGCGCCGCACCCAAGTAAGATGACTTCGAAACGAGCGTTCACCGTATGCGGATCAGTGGCTGATCACGAGTCGCTCGGTCCATTGGCGGTTATTACCGGCCACGGAGACAAAGTAAATCCCATTATTCCATGCGGATACGTCAACCAGCAAGCGTTCTGAATTAACAAGAGATGATCGGTACACTTCTCTGCCTGTCAGGTCACGGATGAGGATGTTTCGCTCGGAATTGGACAGAGGTAGGTCAAGCTGAATGAAGGATTGCGCTGGATTCGGAAACAAAGTGAATGCAGGGCTTTCCAATTCACCAACAGCATTAGGTCCAATGATTGTCAATACATAGCCGTCAAACGTGTAAGGCTGTGGCACTGGTACACCAAACACCGTGACGTACGCTTGAACTTCAATGCTCATGGCATAGATTCCTCCTGTAGTCGGAGTGCCCACTATGTCTGCGCAGTATTGTCCTCCGCCTGGAAACGTGCAAGGATTGGATGAAGCTCCCCCGTTGTTGCAGATGATTTCAAGTCCAACATCTGCGAAATCAACTGTTGCCCCTGCTCCAGAGTCGGCAATCAATACCGCTGCCGTAACAATGATGGAGTCTAAAGGCAGCGCAAATGCTGGATCGATAGCCGATGCATCGATTGGAACTAGCACATGAAAAACATCAGAATATGCCACATCAACGTAAGCCGTATCGAATTGTTCTCCTAGGGCAGCATCTGGCGAAGCTCCATACTCAAGATTGCCAAAATCGAAATCAGCAGTGCATTGCGCAACAACAGTGCTTGCCAAGGCAAGGGCAGAAATACTCAGTAGAAAACGATTCATTGCTCTTTAGAGTTAGCCCCAAGTGACCGCTCTGTTTCCTCCATTGCAATGAAATCGAATGCTTCAGATGCAGTTGGCGTAATGGTGAGAACGCGATCCAATTGGGAGATTTGTATTAATTTCTCGACTGAAGGTTGTAAACCGCAAAGAACGAAGGAGCCTCCATTGTCACGACACAAGCGGTTTCCCACAAGTACCGCGCTTAGACCGCTGCTATCGCAGTAACGTGCTTCAGTCAAATCTAAGACCATGTTGAATTTGCCGTCATTTGCCAATGTGACAAACTCGGCTTTCAATTCAGGGGCATGCCTCGCGTCAAGTTTCTCGACGTGTACGGACAAGGTGGCGATGGGCTCGCGGTATTCAACGGAAAACTTCATTCAACAGATATATTGTGGGCTAAGATAGGAATTGGAATTCATTATCGTACACCAGCGAGAAGGTAGATTACAGCCATCCTAACTGCAACACCATTTTCTACCTGATTCAAAATAATGGCGTGTTCTCCGTCCGCTACATCGCTGGAAATCTCTACCCCTCTATTGATTGGACCTGGATGCATGATTGTGATGGGGTGATCAAGTTTGTCAAGCCGCGATTGCGTTAGGCCAAATCGCGCTTGGTACTCTCGTAAGCTCGGAAAGTAGGGAATCATATCGTGGCCCCCCTGCCGCTCGAGCTGGATGCGAAGCATGTTTGCTACATCACACCAAGCGAGTGTAGCATCCAAATCGTGACTTACTTCAACACCTAAACTTGCTATGTGCTTTGGGATTAAGGTCTTGGGGCCGCAAACCCGGACTTCGGCTCCAAGTTTTTGAAGGCATAAAATGTTCGACACCGCGACCCGGCTGTGGCGGATGTCTCCGATAATGGCAATCCGTTTCCCTGCGAGATCTCCCAACTTTTCACGCATGGAAAAAGCATCCAGCAAGGCCTGAGTTGGATGTTCGTGTGTTCCATCTCCCGCATTGATGATCTGGGTGTTGACGCGTTCTTTAAGAAAATGTGGAGCTCCCGGATGGGGATGTCGCATGACAACAAGGTCAACTTTCATCGCGAGGATGTTATTCACCGTGTCCACCAAGGTTTCTCCCTTTTTTACAGATGATTGCGCTGCTGAAAAATTCACGACATCCGCTGACAACCGTTTCTCTGCTAGCTCAAATGACAGCCTGGTCCTTGTCGAATTTTCGAAGAACAAATTGGCAATCGTTAAGTCCCTAAGCGAAGGAACTTTACGAATGGGGCGGTTAATGACCTCCTTGAATTCTTCAGCCGTTTGAAAGACCAAATGCAAATCAGTTTCAGTGAGTTCCCTGATTCCTGTTAGGTGCCGTGTCGAAAATTGCGTCATGCTGGTTTCCGATTGAATAACTCGACTTCTCCTCCCCTACCTGATCCGTCCCATTTGACTCGGACATACTGTTCATCTATGGAATCGATGGCCATGCCTACGTATCGAGGTTCAATCGGCAATTCCCTTCGAAAACGACGATCAATGAGGACCAAAAGTTCAACGCTGCGAGGGCGGCCGTGCGCCATCAACGCATCCAATCCTGCGCGAATCGTCCTGCCTGTGTGCAAAACGTCATCCACCAGAATCACCTTCCGATCCTCCACCAAGAAGTTCATTTCTGTAGAGCTGGGCGCGATGGGATGATTCCGCCTGCGGAAATCGTCTCGATGAAAAGTGGCATCCAAGGCGCCGCATCGAATGGTTTGACCAGGAAGTAACTCCTCCAATCTTTTCTGTAAGCGCTTTGAAAATTCTACGCCTCTCGGTTGAAGGCCGATCAAATCGGTTTGTTGGAACGTGTGATGCTCCAACAGCTGATGTGCGAGTCGATCAACAATTCGATCAAAGAGTTCTGGGCCGATTAGGACATGTGAATCCATGCCACAAAGATACTGAAACAAGAAAGGGAGGCGACCGCCTCCCTTTCTAAAGTTTTCATTCTAGGAATTGGCTTATTCCGCCGCTTCCTCCTCTGAGTCAGACGCTTCGGTCTCTTCGTCCTTAGCTGCTGCTTTTTTCTTTGCTGGAGCCTTTTTGGCTGGCTTCTTCTTTGCTTCAGCTGGTGCTGCTTCTTCAGCTGGTGCTGCTTCTTCAGCCGGTGCTGCTTCTTCAGCTGGTGCTGCTTCAGCGACAGGAGCCTCTTCAATAGCTGGAGCTACATCTTCAGCTTCTTCTGCTTTTGGAGTTGCCTTCGCCTTTGCCTTCTTGGGCGCCTCTTCCGAAGGGCCTCCGTCCATTTGCTCTTTCAAAGCATTCAAGATGTCCAAATCACCGAACGTGCTGCGTTCAACTGTAGAGTTGACTTCATCCATCATTCGGTTGTTTCCACCTCCGCCGCCAGCACGAGGCTTGCGTTCTTTGGTTTCTTTCTTCTTTGGTCCGTCATCATAGGTGCGCAAGTGGCTCACCGTGATGCGCTTGGCATTCCGGTTGAATTCCAAAACAACGAAGTCGCCTGCTTCTTCCACGGCGATCGATGTTCCGTCTTCCTTGAGCAAGTGCTTCGTGTGGCATGCACCTTCCAATCCGTAAGGAAGCGCAACCATGGCTTGGTTGCCATCAATGCGAACAACGGTTGCGCTGTGCGTAGAACCAACGGCGAAAATCGTTTCAAAGACCTCCCATGGATTCTCCTGCAACTGCTTGTGGCCGAGGCTCATTCGACGCTGCTCTTGATCCAATTCTAAAACTACCACTTCGATGTTGTCTCCAACGTTGCAGAATTCAGAAGGGTGCTTAATTTTCTTTTCCCAGCTCAGGTCAGAGATGTGAACCAAACCATCAATTCCTTCTTCAAGTTCAACAAACAATCCGAAGTTGGTGAAGTTGCGAACGGTTCCTGCGTGCTTTGAATTGACCGGGTAACGGTTTTCGATGTCCGCCCATGGGTCACTCTTCAATTGCTTCAGTCCAAGTGACATTTTACGGTCTTCGCGATCGATGTTGAGGATGACACATTCTATGTCATCGCCAACACTCAAGAAGTCCTGAGCACTCCGCAAGTGCTGAGACCATGACATTTCAGAGACGTGCAATAAGCCTTCTACGCCTGGTGCGATTTCAATGAACGCGCCGTAGTCTGCGAGCACGACCACTTTGCCCTTCAACTTGGCTCCTTCCACCAAATCTTCGGTCAAGGCATCCCATGGATGTGGCGTCAATTGCTTCATGCCCAAGGCAATGCGCTTCTTGTCGTCGTCGAAGTCGAGGATTACCACATTGAGTTTGTCGTCCAACTGCACCAATTCCTCTGGATGGTTCACGCGGCCCCAGCTCATGTCTGTGATGTGGACCAGTCCATCGACGCCACCCAAATCTACGAACACGCCGTAAGAAGTGATGTTCTTGACTGTTCCCTCCAGAACGGAACCTTTCTCCAAACCTTGGATGATGATGCGCTTTTGCTCCTCCAATTCTGCTTCAATGAGCGCTTTGTGAGAAACAACAACGTTTTTGAATTCTTGGTTGATTTTGACAACCTTAAATTCCATCTGCTTTCCTACATAAAGATCGAAATCACGGATTGGCTTCACGTCAACCTGTGAACCTGGCAAGAAGGCCTCAATGCCAAAGATGTCAACGATCAAACCGCCTTTGGTGCGGCATTTCACTTCACCTGTGATGATCAAATCCTCGTCTTTAGCCTGGTTGATTTTGTCCCAAGCAGAGAAGATTCGCGCAGTGCGGTGGCTCACCACCAATTGGCCGTTCTTATCTTCTTGGCGCTCAATGAAAATTGGCACCAAATCACCCGGCTTTAAATCAGGATTGTAGCGGAACTCACTCGCGTTAACGACTCCTTCCGATTTGTAACCGATGTTGACGACAACCTCCTTCTTGGATACGCTGAGTACTTTTCCTTCAACAACTTCCTTCTCCTGAATCAGGTTCAAAGAACCTTCATAGACAGTCTCCAATTTTTGGCGCTCCTCCGAAGAGAAATCGTCGCTATCTGCTTCGAATGCATCCCAATCGAAATCTCCTGGCTCAGCCAAAGCTGGTCGCTCTTTGAGTAAAACCTTCGGTTTTGCCTCAGCCTTTGTGGGTTCGGTTGTTGTGGGTTCAGAAGCTTCTTCAGCTGCTGGTTGTGCTGC
This sequence comes from Flavobacteriales bacterium, assembly GCA_036825655.1. Taxonomy (GTDB): domain Bacteria; phylum Bacteroidota; class Bacteroidia; order Flavobacteriales_D; family Sanyastnellaceae; genus JALQTD01. Next base: position 38,387 of record DAISXU010000003.1, read on the forward strand.
TTCAGCAGCTTGATTCTCGGGAGTGACTTCTGGAGTCTGCTCCTCGGGATTCTGGGTTTCTTCGCTCATGCGTCCCAGTAAGTAATGTGTTCATCTAAGTGGGCATTGATGAACGATTATACAAATCGCGGCCCTACGCGACATTTAAAGCGGGCGCAAAAATAATTAGAATCCACTTAAATCCAATGAAAGAGTGCTTTTTTCCTTACAGCACCAGCAGTTTAGTCACCTTGCCTTGCTTTGACCCCATCCAGCGGATGAAATAAATCCCAGGTTCTGAAGGAGCATGAATCCCCCCCTGATTGCCCCATGAGCGAACCAATACTCCTGAATTGGACCAAAGGGCACCTGGCTCGTTCGCTGAGAAAACTTGATTCCGAATGACTGGATTGGGAAACAATGACGCAAAGGACTCATCGCTCCAAGTTGGCAAATCGACTGTTGCTCCATTGTTACTTGCTTCAGGTGTTGTCTGTTCGAAAAACACCCAAGGAACACTTGCATCATTCTCTCTGCCATAACTGAAGTTAGCCCAAATGCTAGGGAAATTCAGAGAGTCGACGACACTGAATCCATCTGGTGAGCGCAGGGCTAAATGCTCTCCGAGGCTGTTCAGCCTGAAATTCACATGGTTCCATCCCTGATTCTGATCTTCGTCTGCCCAAAACAGTTTAAATCCGCCTGCCTCGATGATTGTGGAGTCAGGAATTCCAACTGGAATTCTAAATTTAGTTGGGTTGTTCCATTGATCAGTAAGGTAGTACCCAGCCAGATCAACTGGCGAGCCGGTGGGGTTGTGAATTTCAAACCAATCATCGTGTTCGCCTGCCTCGTCTACAATGGACCAGCTGTTTTCACTTAAAATTTCATTGATTACAAGATTCGCGCCAGGAAAGAGCAAGGTTTGGTTGCTCACCTGAGGCGTGGGTTGAGCAAAGAACTGCCAAGCGGGACCTCCATCCGTTGTTCGGCCATAACTCTCATCGGCTTGTGCAGGATTCCACGTTACGTCGTCGACAGTTGTTCCATCAGGTCCGGTGAGCACCCAATTGCTTGCGGGAGTTCCGTTGCCGACATAAATCGATGAGTGATTGCCTCCCCAAGACTCATCTCCACTTAACCAAATGAGCATAAACCCTTCGGATGGAATCACTGTTCTCACGGGATCGTTAGTAGGAATGGTCCAGCTTCCTTCGGTTTCATTTGAAATCGTATAGTTCGCTGTGTTTACATCGATTGGATTGGGGTTGTACACTTCAAGCCAAGCGCCCCCAGGCCCAGATTGCGGGGATATGGTGGTGGAATTGAGGTGCTGAAATTCATTGAAATACAGTTGCTCAGTCGCAGGTTGCACGTCAGAATTGGGGGCATCGGGGGTAGGTGAATTGAAATACACCCAATCCGAGCAGCCATCGCAGCTCCTTCCGAAAGAGATGTTTGATACCTGCGCCGCGTATTCGATTTGATCAACGATTGTGATACCATCGGGTTCAACAAGGAACACCGTTTCTCCATCTTGGCTCAATTTGAAATCAGCATGGTCCTCCCCTTGCTCCGGATCTTTGTCGCACCAAACCCTGATGTGCCCGCCGGGAAGAACGGTAGTCAATGCCGCATTCGTTGAGGGAAACATCCACTTATTCAAGCTGTCAGCGTCGTCGGATAAGTAGTATCCTGACAAATTCACAATGCCTCCTGAGTTGTAGATTTCTACCCAATCCTCTGATTCAAAGAAATCGTCGTAATCGGTAGAGGTGTTGTCAGCCATAAGCTCATTGATAACGAGCTGGGCGGAAGCAACAGATGAGAAGATCAATCCACAAAAAACGGCAAGACAACCAATGCTTTTGACAGAATTCATGGCAAGTAGATTTCTGGCAAATGTATTAGGTAATCTGGTCAATTGTTCAGCACTGGCAGCAAGCGAGCATCAGCAAAGCCTAGTGATTTTAGCTGTTGCAACGTTTCCAAGGCATTGGCCTCGGATTTAAGGTACTCCGTCATGTAGGCTCGTCCGCTTCCCCAAGGAATGGATCGGACCTTGATGGTGCTCGGAATTCTCAAAAGTGCGGCTTGCACTGAGGAGGGAACCCCATTCGGGTATTCAGCAAATCGAATGAGCCAAATTGAAAGGTCCTCACTGGTGCTTTCCACTTTTGGAGGTGCCTCGTCCACCATTCCTTTGGCTGTTTTGACTGCTGTAGTTGATGGCGTAGCAATCGAAACGTTTAAGTTGGTTTCCGCGTGATAGGACTCCAACTCAGCTTTGGAATCAAATTCAATAACCTCCTTGAGGACTTTTTGGCTGTGTGACTCCGTAAAAAATGGACCGAGCCAAAGGTCCCAAGTGCCATCATCTCGCCTCACGGATTGAGACGCACCCCATTCCATGGGAAACTGAAATGTTCTTGGTGATTCCTTCCAGTTGCAAGAGATCATGTAACCCTCCAGATTGAGCAAAGAAAAAGGCTCCCATGTTGACGGCCATTGGGACGCTGCGTACTGCACAATAAAGGCATCACTCCACCCTCCGCCTGATTGAATTCGCTCAAGGTGTTCCCTTGCTGAACCTACGTTATCAAAAGCCCCACTAGACACTTTGAACCAATTGTTTAGAATGGATAGATTCAAATTGTTTTGAAGTGATAAAAATGCCCATTCATCAGGACGGTCAACGTACGCCCCTAATTGAACGGTGTAGATGGAATCCTGCAATGCCAAAGAGCTTTTTTGACTCAGTATTTGCTCATTTCCATCCTCAGTTGCAACAGGCGGAGGCACCTGATTTACAGCCGGGGCACCGGGTTCTTCATTGAGCTGAAAAAGCAGTTCCACAGAGCGGGATGCGGACTTCAGATTTCCCCAAACGGGATTGCCAAACGTCAATTCAAGGTCTTTCCAAGCTTGAATCAAATCAGTTTCTTGACAGTCGAGCAAATGCGGTGCATTTCTTGCGGACTTCCAAATGGCCCACAGCCAATCTCGCCAAACCAGTTCAGTTCCAAGTAAATCTCCCCAGGACGAATCCTCAAATGCATTACGAATCGCTCGGCTCATGATTTCCTCTGAGTCAATGAACCAATTGTACTCCTCTATGCTGACTTTCATTTCAGGAGTGAGGGCTTCCCTGATGTTCCTGAAGTGCATTGTGGTTTCGGCGATGTGGTTCCAAATCATGCCTCGTTCCAATTCGTACTGCGTGGTGCGGATGTCGTCATTCCAGGCTTCACATGGTGCCGTCCATGCATTTTCTGTATCTGCTGTACACACCAAATCAGAGGCTCGTTGTATCCTGGATATCCGCAACTTTAAACTTGAAGTAACGGCAGGCCCCCACTCCAACCCCTGATCAATGCAATTCCATCCTTTTATTGCTGGAAATTCAGGTGCGAGAAGAGGTTCTTCCAATGCAGCCAATGCGTCAACAACACGCCAGCGCTCGTCTGTGCTCGCTTGCTTCCACCAAGTTGTGTTCGCCAAGAAGTTCCATTTAACTGACAGATCCAATTCATTCACAAGGGCATCCGGAATGCGGCTGATGTTCTGGTGATTTTCCGTTTCTTCCCATTGAGCTGACCATGAATCAGGGCCGCTCCAACTCGCCGTTGATAGCAATTGCGGCGAAGGAAAGGGCTGGTCACCCCCTAGTTGATACCTCAGCTTTTTAGGCTCATTGACTGCTGGGAGACGCCATTCTGTCCAGGTGTAAGCCTCTTCACTATCATGCATCAACAATGCCCTTAACTGAGTGCCATCCAATGCAATCCATTTTGCTGAGTCTTTGGGTGCTGAAAGATCTCCATCCCAAACCACCCGTTGCGCGTCAATGTCCCAAATGACAAGCGTCGTGCTTTTTGACTCCTCGAGTGCACCCGCATCGGTCCAATTCAACGACACTTCAACAGGATGGCGAACTGCACCCTCAGAATGAACAAGCAAACTCTGGCCATTCGGCGTGCGGTCTCGATGGGTAGCCATCCAAGCTGTCCAACCATCTCCGCTGGGTGTAAAATGAGTGTCATCCGAAGTGGAATTGAATGCAAAAGGCATTTGTTCCACATTGGGCTCTCTATTCAACTCAGAGAAAAAGATGTCAAACCCACCTAATGACGCAGGCCGGTCGGAGCTGAAATACAGCTTGCCTGTGGCTTGGTCAACCAATGGAGTCCGCTCGTTGTAGGGAGAATTGATGCCATTCGCCATTTTACGGACAGTTCCAAAGTCACCATCTTCTTTGACTACGACTTCATAAATATCGGTTTGACCTTCTCCTTTTCGGTCACTTGCAAACCAAGCCAATTCGCTCCTTGGATGAACAAACATTTGATCGATAAATCCCATTTTTCGATCATGTCGAGACCTTAGTTCATTGGGTATGGTCACCCACCGTCCGATGGAGTCATTTATGCTGAATAATCGAAACGCAGGTTCCACCTTAGAAGACCTATCGTCCAATACTACGAGGGGTACCCATCGATCTTCTGGCGTTGAATGGGCGAGGCACTGCTCCAATCTCAATTGAACTTCGCTCCTTCTGGAATGACGCTCATCCGCAATCTCCAGAAATTCTAGAAACAGGTCGGCAGCTTCATCAAAGCGATAGGCAGATTGCAGTTGATGCCCGTGAACAAACACGGAGTTCAGGTGCCAATGACTGCCTGATCCCGAAGAAAGTTCAGGAATGGTGTCGTGCACGGTCGACCCATTCAGGAAGCCCATGTATGAGCTCGATGCCAAGGCAAACCGCGCTACTTCGGAACTGGGATTTTCTAGTAGAACTTTTTCGCTTGTTTCGTGCACAAGCTCCCATTCGCTCGCTTCCCAAGCGCTTTCTAAGCGTTGCATTTCGTCCTGAGCGGTCGCGGCTATCTGCCAACCTACTAATAACATCAAGCCAATTACCGCCTGGTAATTCAAGCCTCTGCTGCACCTTCTATTTGATTTGGCCAAAATATTAAGTCCTTGTGAATCTGTTGTCAAAGTATACAAAATCAATGGCCTTCAGGTATCCTCCATCCATTAGCTTTGCACGAAGTTTCAAACAACCCCACATGTCAGACGGACTTTACACCGTGCCACAACCGGTCAATGAACCGGTTCTTAATTACGCCCCAGGTTCCCCCGAACGAGAGGCATTGCTTTCCACATACCGCGAGATGTACAATGCGCCGCCAATGGACGTGCCGATGTACATCGGTTCCGAACTCGTTAGAACATCGGATAAACGCCCGATGTCTCCTCCACATGAACATGGAAAAATTCTTGGGCACTTCAATTTCGGAACAACCCAGCACGTCGAGCAAGCAATCGATGCAGCCTTGGAGGCTCGCAAGGCTTGGTCTTCGACTCCATGGCAGAATCGAGTGGCAATTTTCTTGAAAGCCGCAGATTTGATTGCTGGGCCTTATCGAGCAAAAATCAACGCAGCTACCATGCTAGCTCAAGGGAAAAGCGCCTATCAAGCTGAAATAGACGCGGCATGTGAATTGATTGATTTCTTGCGTTTTAACGCACACTATGTTCAAGAAATCCACAAAATACAGCCAGGAAGTGCACCGGGAATTTGGAACCGGCTTGAATACCGGCCGCTGGAGGGTTTTGTTTTCGCAATCACCCCCTTCAACTTCACCGCGATTGCAGGGAATTTGCCTGCATCTGCTGCGATCATGGGAAATGTCGTGGTATGGAAGCCTGCCGACTCTCAGGTGTACAGCGCTCAATTGGTCATGGAGATCTTCAGAGAGGCAGGACTGCCTGACGGCGTAATCAATTTCATTACGGTCGATGGGCCTGATGCTGGAGATGTCGTGTTCAAGCATCGCGACTTTGCCGGACTTCACTTTACTGGATCTACAGGGGTATTTCAGCACCTTTGGAAAACCATTGGTGAAAACATTCAATCTTACCGAAGTTATCCTAGAATCGTGGGCGAAACAGGCGGGAAGGACTTCATTCTTGCCCATCGTTCTGCGCACCTCGGTGCCTTGGTCGCTGCTTCCGTGCGAGGCGCTTTTGAGCTTCAAGGCCAAAAATGTTCCGCGGCATCACGGGCTTACATCCCGTCTAACCTTTTCGAGGAGTACAAAGAACAGCTGAAGGCCGAGGTCTCCTCCATTTCTGTCGGGCCGCCCGATGACTTTAAGAATTTTGTCAATGCAGTGATTGATCGGAATGCGTTTGAAAAAATTGTCTCCTTCATCGAGTACGCAAAGGCAGCTTCCGATGCAGAAATCTTGGTTGGCGGAACCTACGATGATTCAACAGGTTATTTCATTGACCCAACGGTCATTGTAACTTCCAATCCCCAGTTCAGGACGATGGTGGAAGAAATATTTGGCCCTGTTCTCACGGTTTTTTGCTACGACGAGAATGAGTTTGAGGAAACGATTCAGTTGGTTGATTCCACGAGCGATTATGCACTTACTGGTGCAATTTTTGCCCAGGATCGGTACGCTGTAGAAACTGCTACGAAGGGATTGGTCAATGCCGCAGGCAATTTCTATATCAACGATAAGCCAACTGGTGCTGTCGTTGGTCAACAACCATTCGGCGGTGCAAGGGGGTCTGGTACCAATGATAAGGCCGGAAGCATGCTCAACTTGTTGCGTTGGGTGAGTCCGAGAACGATGAAGGAGACCTTGGTTCCTCCGACAGACTACAGGTACCCATTCCTAGGATAAAAAAAAAGCGGCACTAGCCGCTTTTTTTTCTTCAATGCTTCTCAAGCCTCCGAACTTTCGGCTATGTTCTCCGTTTGATCTTCGCCGAATTCCACATCATTCTCATCGTAGCGGGGAGTAGGAATGCTCTGCATGTCTACAGCCACATGCCGACCTCCAGCCAAGGTGCGGAATTCTTCATCGAAAGGCGATGTGAGCATTCCGTCTTGGTCCAACCACTTGGTTAGAACGAGGTACTTTTCTTTTTTTCCAGGGCGTCCAATGGTTTCAACTCTGCCATGAACAGTTCTCAAGCGAAAGGCACTGTTGAGGATGCTGGCGCGAGCTGACGGCTCACGATCAGGATTCAAACGATGGATGGCCATGGCGTCATCAATGAGCTCTTTGTAGGTCATTGGACGGTTTCGCGCGCGAAGTCTTTTGACAATGAAATTACCCCACACACTCTTCGGCCCCCTCTTTCGCTGCTTTTGAATGCCCAAGCCTGTGCTCGCCGCAATGCGACGAGGCGCAAGCGGTTGCCCTGTTAGTTTTTGTAGCATTTCTTCTACGTGTGTCAATTGACCAATCAATCGTCCACGCTCTTGTTCGTAGAATCGCTTCATTTCTTGCAATTCTTTCTGAGAAAATTCCATAGGATGTACGTTATGAAACCTAATGCAACGTTTTATTTGCAGGTGTCGTTGGCTGGCTTAGGCTCCTAATAGTTGAAGAATACGAGCAAATTTATGTTGCTAACATGAAAACACACACTGTTCGCCGCTGAATTTTACACACATCTTGTTAAAGAAGTTTATTTGATTCAGTAATTCACATATTTCTTCAAGTTTGACAAGGGATTTGTGGCAATAAGTGTTTTTCATTGTTTCTTAATGTCATGTCTTTAAGTGATGCTTGGCTCCTCATGCATCAATTAATGGCATATATGGCACATGCCCGCCGCCAGGCTTTAAGCACTAAAAAAAAATCCCCACTGAGAAGTGGGGATTAAAGCAACACCTTCATAAGCCGGATTCTGTTCGCTCGAAAGCGCCCTGTCATCTGTCTAACGCAATCTACCCCCTAGCTCAGGCGGGCAGCCCTCGAACGCTAGTGTACATGATCTTGCAACCCGCAAGGTTTACCCAAGCCAGGCAATCACTTACCTGCTGGTGCGCTCTTACCGCACCTTTGCACCCTTACCTGTGCCAAAACGGCCATCGGCGGTATAAATTTCTGTGGCACTATCTGTGAAAACGTTGAAGTCCCCCCTCCCTTTCGAGGAGCACGGTGCCCTATGTTGTCCGGACTTTCCTCCCCGAAGTTCGAGGCGACAAGGTCCAGTGTTGCTTTGCTTTAGTGTTTAGTCCCAAGTTACGTCGAAAAGCAGGCGTTCGCCATTTCGTTCAACTTGCACCTCCGTTGTTGCTCCTTCTTCGAACAGGCTGAGTCCCGTCATGTATGACATCATGTCAAGCACTTCTAACGTATCCATTCTCACAACAACGTCTCCTCTTTTCATGCCCGCAGTGGCTGCAGGACGACCTTCTGTGACGCCATCAATGCGCATGCCTGTCCCACTGTACAAGTAATCTGGAATCACTCCCAAGGTAACTTTAAAGCTCGGGGTGCTTTCTTCGTCTTGATCCTTCGTAGGAGTGAATTCCCATGCATCTTCCTTGTCCAAGGTTCGCATGATGCGCTCCACATACGCTGCTATTCTCAGCATGCCATCATAATTCAATTTTTCAGGTGTGTCTGAAGGTTTGTGGTAGTCTGGATGCTGGCCAGTGAAGAAGTGTAGAACCGGTATGCCTTCAAGGTAGAACGAAGTGTGATCACTTGGACCAACTCCGGATTCGCTTGGAACGAGTATGAATCCCTCTTGATTGCATGCATGAAGGACTTCCATCCAACGCGGTGATGTGCCTGTGCCATAAACAGCCAAGGTATCCCCCCTCAATCTGCCCACCATATCCAAGTTGATCATGTAGCGAATGCTATCTAAGCTGACGGTTGGTGTTTTGCAAAATTGATTCGACCCCCACAGTCCCTTCTCTTCACCAGAAAACCCTGCAAAAAGTACGTGGTCATCCATTCGGTTTTTGTGCAGATTGGCTGCAACCTCCAGCATCACCGCCACTCCTGAGGCGTTGTCGTCCGCTCCGTAGTGCACCGTGGGTTCACCTCGGAACAAAGAACTTTCTCCTCCATAACCCAGGTGGTCATAGTGGGCTGCAAGTACACCGTAAGATTTGCCAATGGAGCCGCTCGTACTGAAGAGCACATTGTTGCCAATGATTGGTTTTACGAGTGCCATGCCGAGGTGAACATCTCCTTCTTCGCTTGCATTTCCGTGCACCTGCATCGGGGGATGCGGGGTGTATTGAAAGGACTGGAAAGCGCCTGAATCTCCATGTGCTTCACATCCAATTGACTCGAAAGATGATGCGAGCCAAGCTGCAGCCAACGCCTCTCCTGGTGATCCAGTCTCTCGGCCTTCCAGTTCTGGAGCCGAAAGCTGGTTGACCCTTATTTTCAATCGCTCCACTCCTTTTTCATCGGTTGCATCGGTTTGATTGCACGCTAAGATCCCAATTGAACCTAACATCCAAAACCATCTCAATCGTTTGAGGCTGTCGTAACGCATCTGAGGGCTATTTTTGCACAAAATTTGACTTATGCGGACAAAATTAGGCATTATCACAGCGCTCATGGGATTGCTGTTTACAACTTGTGGAACAGATTCGCCTGCAAAGCGCCAAGTCGAGGATTTGGCTGCACCGGACAGCCTGTGTTATCCAGAAGAAGGACACCTTCGAAACATGCGGCAACTCACTTTCGGTGGCGACAATGCTGAGGCTTATTGGTCCTTCGCAAGCGACGCTTTGATTTTTCAAGCCAATACCCCGGCATGGAACGTAGAATGCGACCAGATTTACATCATGGAATTGGGGCCTGATGCCCAACCACTTCCAGAACTTCCCAAGCCTGTATCCACTGGTTTTGGAAGGACGACTTGCTCCTACTTTATGCCGGGCGACTCAACCTTTGTTTATGCTTCTACCCACATGGGAGATTCCGCTTGTCCTCCGGTTCCCCCGCGAGGACCTAACGGGGAGTATGTATGGCCCATTTACCCCAGCTTTGATTTGTTCGTGGCAAATCGTTCGGGAAGCGGCTTGAAGCAACTCACCTTTGAGCCGGGCTATGATGCGGAAGCAACAGTAAGCCCTCGAGGGGATCGCATGGTTTTCACAAGCACGCGATCAGGTGATTTGGAGCTGTATACCTGCAATCTGGATGGCAGCGATGTGGTGCAAGTGACTTCAGATCTGGGTTACGATGGTGGGGCATTCTTTTCTCCTGACGGGGAGTGGTTGATCTGGCGTGCGAGCCGCCCGAAAACGGAAGAAGAACGCACCCACTACTTGGGCTTGCTGGAGCAAGGTTTGGTAGAGCCGACAGACATGGAGCTTTTCATTGGCCGTGCAGATGGTTCTGAAACCAGGCAGTTGACTTCATTGGGTGGTGCGAATTGGGCACCTTTCTTCCACCCAAGCGGGCAGTCGGTTGTGTTTTGCTCCAATCACCACACGGGAGGGTTTCCCTTCAACCTTTTTAAAATCAATGTGGATGGAACTGGTTTGGAACAAATCACATTTGACAAAGCTTTTGATTCCTTCCCTATGTTCTCCCCCGACGGCAAGTACCTGAGCTTCTCGTCCAATCGAAACAACGGTCGTACACGCAACACCAATTTGTTCGTAGCGGAGTGGAGCGAATGAGCGATTTCATCTACTGCGTGCTCTATAAGCCATACGGAGTTTTGTCTCAATTTTCATCCGAGGACGGGCATCCTGGCTTAGGAACTTTGGATTTGGGTTTGTCAAAAGACGTTTACCCAGTGGGCCGGTTGGACAGGGACAGCGAAGGGCTGATTATTTTGACAAATGACCGGGCACTTAATTCAGCATTGTTGGCTCCTGAGCAGGGGCACAAACGCACCTATTGGGTACAAGTGGAAGGAGATCCCAGTGCGACCGACTTGCACGCCTTCAACCGGCCAATGGCGCTCAGCATCAAGGGCAAAACTCACTTGACAGCTCCAGCCCAGGCGCGTTCATTGGATCCACAGCCTGAAGTGCCAGAGCGCACGCCTCCTGTGCGCTTCAGGAAGTCTGTTCCAGATGCCTGGATTGAATTGACTTTGACTGAGGGCAAAAACCGTCAAGTCCGAAAGATGACTGCTGCTGCCGGTTTTCCAACTCTGCGACTCATCCGAGTGTCCATTGGCTCATTGCATTGGAAGGAGCTCAACTTAGCCCCAGGCCAAATGAAATGGATGGAGCGAAAAGAATTGCTCGATGCCATTGGAATCAATGCCAAGTTGATGCAACCCCAACGAACGCGAAGGTGGGATCGATCGTGAATGGCCTACTGAGCATGCTTCGCACGTTTTTTGCCGTGGTGTGGACGCTGGTTTCGTGCACTGTCGCGTTGGTGTGTTTGATTCCTGGTGAATCCACGAGTCGTTGGGTCTTAACCCGGATAGGTGGTGGTTTTTGGAGCCGTGCAATGATGCGACTTTTAACCCGGAAGTTTGAGATCATCCCTCCCCCATCAGGACATTGGCCTCAAAGAGCCATCTACATTGCGAATCACTCCAGTCAGCTGGACATCAATGCCATTTTTGCTTCCATTCCGCACCCAGTGATTTTTTTGTCGAAAGCCTCCATCAAGAGGATGCCATTTTTAGGATGGGCCAATTCACGTGTTGGGACCGTTTTCGTCGAACGTGGCAACCGCAATTCTGCCTTGCAAGCGGCAAAGGACATGCACCAACAATTGGATCTTGGTAAGGTGATTTTCGTTTTCCCAGAGGGCACACGATCGCCTGATGGAGAGTTATTGCCCTTCAAAAAGGGTGCGTTTATATTGGCTTTGGATGCCCAAGTTCCCATTGTCCCTCTGTGGATTTCTGGAACGCAATCCGCCTTGCCCAAGGGCTCGTTTCTCATTCAAAGCCGATGCGTGCAAATTCGTTTTGGCGAACCCATTTTCCCCGAACATCTTCAAGATAAAGGAGGTGCAGATGCTTTTGCTCATCAGGCGAAAGAGGCCATGCTCGAACTCAAAGCGCAGTGCAATTAACCGAGCGATCGCGCGCACTCCCATCCTTCCCGTATGGCACGCTGTGCATCAATGTCCTTGGCATTTAAAGCCCCTCCAATGGTTATGCATTCCCAAGGTCCACTGGAGAATTCATGAGATGGTCCATTCTCGGATACTTGCCCAGCACATAGAATGATCCGGTCACAGATGAGTTGCTGCTCTTTGCCTTGAGCGTCTATGTAGCGCAAGCCACCATCTTCGACCCCGACGTATTCCACTCCTACGTGGAATTGTACGCCGCGCTCGCGAAGTGTAACACGGTGAATCCAGCCCGTAGTCTTACCCAAATTAGCTCCTGGTTTTTCTGTGCTTCGTTGGAATACGTGCACTTCGACTGGAGATGTTCTGTTCGTTCGATGTGGAGAAAGTCCGCCTCGCTCCGAGATGGTGTCATCGATTCCCCAAGTTGAATTGAATGATTTGTCGTCCCCTCCATGGCTCAGCCAATCAGCTACATCAAAACCAATTCCGCCAGAACCTATGACTGCTATGACCCCACTGTGCGGGGGCAAGCCCCTCAAGGCCTCATCATACCGCTGCACCAAAGGCGAGTCACTTGGGAAAATTGCTGGATGCCGGGGTTTTACACCAGTAGCGAGGATCACCACATCTCGATCCGAAGCATCCGCCTTTTGTGCCCTTCTTCCTGTTATGACCTCTACCTGATGTGTCTTAAGTTCATTTTTAAAATAACGGGTTGTTTCAAGGAAGTCTTCCTTTCCTGGAATTCTTTGCGCCAATTTAAACTGGCCACCAAGCGATTCAGAAGCTTCAATCAACCGAACATCGTGCCCATTCCTTGAAGCTTCTGCAGCACAGCTCATTCCAGCGGGTCCTCCACCTACAACGAGAACGCGCTTCTTAGTCCGGGAGAATTCCAACTTTTCAGTCTCTCGGCCTGCCCGAGGATTGACCAGGCACGTAGCCGTTTTGCCTTTGAAAATGTGATCCAAACATGCCTGGTTGCAACCGATGCAGGTGTTAATCGACTCAGGTTGATGGCCCTTAGCTTTTTCAATCCAATGCGCGTCAGCGAGAAAAGGTCGCGCCATTGATACGAGGTCAGCACAGCCATCCCTCAGAGCTTGCTCAACTTGGTCGGGCATGTTGAACCGATTGGTCGTGACGAGCGGTATGGTGACTTTCCCCATCATTTTCTGGGTAACCCAAGCGAATCCACCGTGCGGGACCAAACTCGCAATCGTCGGAATGCGTGCTTCGTGCCAGCCGATTCCTGTATTGATGACATGCACGCCTTCATTCTCGAGTGCCTGGGCCAGTTGAATCACTTCTTCCCAGTTGCTTCCATCTGCGACCAAATCTAACATGCTCAACCGAAACATGATGAGGAATTCCTCACCTACAGCCCGTTTAATTTCACGGACGATTTCAAGTGGGAATTGCATGCGTTTCTCAAAAGAGCCTCCCCAACGATCGGTGCGCCGGTTGGTGGCTTTCACCAAGAACTGGTTGATCAGGTAACCTTCAGAGCCCATGATTTCAACGCCATCATACCCAGCTAGCTGCGCCAATTTTGCACTTTTACCATATGCTTTGATGGTGCGGAGGACTCCTCTCCCGCTAAGGGCGCGAGGCCTGAAGCGAGCGATGGGCGCTTTCAATGCGCTGGGGGCTATGCAGAACGGATGGTGACTGTAGCGTCCCCCATGGAGTAACTGGAGTAGTATTTTCCCGCCTGCAGCGTGAACACGCTGAGGAATCAACCGGTGTTTTCTGGCGTGCCTTCGTTGGCTCATGCTCGCGCCGAAGGGTGCAAGGGCCCCACGCCAGTTTGGTGCTATTCCACCTGTTACGATCAATCCAACCCCAGCTTGTGCTCGCTCCGCATAAAAGGCGGCCAACTTTTCCATTCCGCCTCGCTCCTCCTCGAGACCAACGTGCATGCTTCCCATGATGACCCGATTGGGCAGGGTTATTGGTCCCACCTTTAATGGGCTAAACAGGTGCGGATATTGGTCGTTGCTCATCCTTAGTCAAATTCTCTGAAGCGATCAACAAAATCGTTTCTGCGTTTCGGCGATCCCATGGCTTGGAAACCAAACCGTTTTCCGTCTTCCTTGATGCTTCGGTTGTTGGCTTTAACTTCAAGAAGAATATCCAAGAATGGTCCATCGCTGGTGCTTACGTTGAGGGTGCCCAAGCGGTAGTCGAAATAATACCAATTTTCTTGTCCACCGTGCAGGTACATGCGAAGCCAGTCCCCGGTTTTCATTCTTTGCACTTCGATTTTACCTCGTACTTTCATGAACACTTGCTCATTTCCCAGCAGCACCAAGCCCAGTTCTCCTTCCGAAACAAATGACTCTTCAGATGGGTCATAAATGAAATCGATGCCACTGAATACCAAGGTATGGCGCAGTTCTTTCGGAACCCGCTTGAACCTGCCGCTCAGGCTCAATTCGGCCAGTGCCTCGTCGGACTGATCTACTCCTACAAGTTCACGCAATGCTTGGTCATAGCCTGAAGCGAAGATGTCCAAGGGCTGAGTGTCTTGCCACATCGGAATTTGAGACGCGATGCGTTCGAGCAACTTGTCGTCGAATAAGAAATCCAACATCAAGGTGCCATTCATCCTCAACTTACCTTGGTCATCGACCCAAGTTTCTCCCACCATTTCGTGGGTCATTAACCCGTAATCCACAGGCATTTGGATCCGGCCTGATGCTTTCAGGTCGCAGCCTGAAGCCGTCAATTCAATGAGGTTACCTCGCGCTTCTGGATTGGCGAATTTGATTTCATCCGAAATGACAAATCGCTGGCCCTTGGGGTCATGCCTCAATTGCCCCATCGGCATGATCAAGGGAGAATCGTCTTCATCGCCTAAATCAGTCAAGAAAGTGGGGTAAGCAGTATAAGGCGATCCGCCAGATACGACAATGCCTGAAGTAAGGGAGTTCCGGTCAATTGATTGTGGTGCATCTCCAAGGGGTATGGAGACATTCTGAGGGTCAATGAGGGCATCGAAGGCGATCCACTCAGGCTCGAATGCTACGCAGGTGTGAAGCATTTTTGTTCCCCCTGCAAAACGCAGCAAGGGTTCAGTAGATTTCAAATGGACTTCACCAGCATAGGAAAAGGCTGGGCTGAGTGTGAAATCGTCATCGACAACTACCATGCCTTTAGCGCGGGTTTCGCCATCACCATCGACAAACACTTCAGAAAAAGTGATTTCAAATGGAGAGCCATTGAGGTCCTTGTAGATGTACGTTCCGCTTCCTTTGAAGTCCATGCGGCCTTCAATGAGGATGTTCGCATCGTCAATTCGGTGGTATTGAGTTACCCGATTCGCGATGACTGTCGCATGTTCCAGGGGTTCCAAAGCCGCGAAGCGCTTGATTGTAACTCTCCCGCTATCGGGAATAACTTGCGCATCTGCTAATTCGAGGAACTCGACATCTTGGCAACTCACTTGGGCCTCTACCAAATCGTAGCGAGCCCTGGGGGACAAGAAGTGAAGGCCATCCTGTTGTGGATGCAAGGAGTAAAAATTTGATTTTACACGTGATTCAGCGGCTTCAATTATCCGCTCTTCAGGATAGGTCCTGTCTGATTCTAAAGCAATTTCGTCGGTATCCATGAACCACCTGAAACGGTCCATGACCACTTCATATTGATTCAATGGAAGATCGATTCGCGTTTCGCCTTGAAGCGCTTGGAAGTCTCCATAACGATCCTGAAAATTAACATCTGATAGAACACCATCGGTTGAGAATGCCAAGCGTTTCCCCAATCCAAAAATTTCTACGTTGCTCGAGTCCGATTTCAGATGAAACTGTGTCATTTGAAATCTGCTTGCATTGAATTGTGCTTTGCCCGTGTAAAACACTCCCGATGCGAAAAGGCCTGAGTCTACGTAAGTCAACTCGCCACTAAACGTAACTCCCTTGTAGTAGCTGACCAATGAATCTTTTCCAGTCGAACAAAACAGGCGGTTTTCATAGGGTTCGAAAACCAAGTCTCCTCCAATTCCATCAACGAATGGGACATCTAGTCCTTCGTCACTTCGATTGGTGAAAAGGGTGGTAACACCGATGGCTTTTTGGGGCAAGAAAGTGAAGTCTTGACCCTCTGCATGTGCGGTTTTGAAATCAATGACCCCGCCACCATGCAAGCCGTTCAGGTCCAACTGAATGCCTTCTGTGTAATGCGCCAATCCCCCATAGAGCGACTTCCCTTCGCTGGTGGTTTTTGTCGAAATCCCGAGAGAAAAGTCGGGCATTAATTCGAGTGGTTGTTCGATGTCTGGTAGAATGCCATCGCTGATCAAAGTCCCTTTGAATCGCAAATCTTCCGGAAGAAATTGGTCCAAACGGTTCATGGTGAATGGCTCGACAGCAAAGTGAAAACGGTCTCGCTCGTATTGACCTCCCAAAATTCGTGGATCATCGTAGTACACGTAGGAAGTCTCCATGCTTTCGAGAATGGGGTACTGATTGAATTGCCTGGACCTTCTACCAGATCGATTCAGCGGATCGTCGATGCTCAGTGTTCCGGATACTTCGCGCAAAGAGGACTGCACCCAACGCTGCATTGGCCTTCCGTAGCTATCACGCTCGGCGGGATCGTCAACCTGAATCTTCACCTCATCTATTTGAGTCAACTCGATTTCAAAATTTTCGTAGTTGAATCCAAAACCCATTCCGTTCATCTCAAGTTTTCCTGCGATGACTTGGCCATCAAAGTCGAAATTCCGATTCTCTGAAAGCTCCAAAACGCCATTCGCTGGAATGACCCTTACATCTTGTGAATCGCTCAATTGGAAGGGCTGGATGCCCTCAAGTTTTAACCTGCCATTCAATAAACTCATGGTTCCATTCACACCATTGCTCGCAAATGAATTCAATTGAATGACATCATAATCTCGGCGGCCTGCAGCGTTAGCAAGAAAATTGCGGGCTTTAGGCAAGACTTGGCACATCAAAGACTCGAGGTCCATTTGCAAGAAACCCTGATTGGCAAGGTCGATTAAAAGCATGCGTGTTGACAATTCATTCAAGTGAATGAACTCAGCAAAATCCAAAGTCAAAAAACGTTGTAAGCCAGTAGCGCGACTGAATTCATCCAATAGTTTCAGT
>DAISXU010000004.1:0-44672 GCA_036825655.1 Flavobacteriales bacterium
TTTAGTTGCGGGATCCCTATTGAGTTGCGGGCCAAATGCGGTTTTTTCTGATTCGGCTTCGGTTGATCCTGAGGGGTGGGCAGTTGAAAATGCTGTTCAGTTTGAATGGGAGGTGGACGATACGCTTTCGAAATTCGATTTTTTCGTAGATCTGCGTCATGACCAGTCTTATCCATTCAGCAACATTTACCTCTTTGCGGAATTTAAATTCCCCAATGGAAAAATTGGCCGAGACACCTTGGGATGTGACTTGGCCGATGAAAGAGGCCAGTGGTTTGGCAGTGGTTTTGGAAACCTAGTGGATCATCGCATTGCCTTCCGATCAGCTACGCAATTCCCCATTAAAGGGACATACAACTTGACATTGACGCATGCCATGCGGACGGATCCTTTGCCAGGCATCAGCGATGTGGGTTTTCGTTTGGAATCAAGCGTGGAGCACTGATCCAATCTCATTGCAGTTTTTCCTTTTGAGCACGCAGTCCATCGCGCGCCTCCAAGGAAATCGCTCGGAGTAGCATCAACCAAGGAAAGCCATGCATCAGGGCGTCGAACCAATCCATGGCTTCCATTCCCACAGCTCCCCCTGCGATCCATTTCAACTTCCCGAACAAATGGGGTTCCGGGAAAAACGGTGCCAACCCCAGCGTGAGGCTTGCAAACACCCAGGTCCAGATGGACCTGCCCAAGGGCTTATTTTGTTTCAATTTTGGGATGCCTTGAAAGGTGCCAAGGTTTGGCCTACGAATGACTCCGGCATGGACTCATCTCCATCATAACCCAGCTCAATGTCTCGGCCATCATGGGGCATGTAATTGGTGCCAAATAAGTAGTCCCACAAACTCAGGCTGATGCCAAAGTTCACACCAAACTTGTTCTCTCCTTGGTCTTTCGCATGATGCCAGATGTGCATCTTGGGGTTATTGAAGATGTACTTCAAGGGACCGTAATCCCAACCCAAATTGGCGTGGTTCAAATGACCGATGAGCACCGTGAACATGTGAACGACGAAGAAATCTTGGATTCCAAAACCAATCATGGCCAAGGGCACATACTGAATGCTCTTGTAAACCACATTTTCCATCCAGTGGTAGCGGAGGTGAGCCGCGAAGCCCATTTCCTTTACGCTGTGATGAACCTTGTGGAAATTCCAGAGAAAGGTCACCCGGTGCAACATGCGATGCGTCCACCAAGAGATGAAATCTACGGCCAAGAACATCACCAATAATTTGGTCCAAGCGGGCCAAGTGCCAATTTCAATCGCTACCAAATTGTTGATTCCAAAAAGGCCCAAGAAGTCACTGAAAAGTTCAACACCTACCATGCTCAACGAATTCCATCCGATGAGCGAAAACAGGAAGAAATTGAAGAACATGTAAAAGACATCCAGCCAAAAGTCCTTGCGCAAGGGGGCTTGATCCTTGCGCCAGGGCAATGCCAGTTCGACCCCCCAAACCACTACAGAGAGGAGAATCAACCAGTAAAACCAGTTCTGGTACCACGGGTCATTGGCCAAAATGACTTCTCGGCTGAGGTAACCAAAGTATCCCTTGAACCCCTCAAGGAAGGTGCTGAAATATTGCGCCATGATGCCGTGTTATTGGATGGTTACCGGAGGGGTATTCACGACGGGATGCCCGTCCGCCTGCCAAGCCCGGATGCCTCCGAGCAGGTTGTAGACCTCTGGATGTCCCGATTGATTCAGAATTTCCATCGCTTTTGCGCTTCGTCCTCCTGCAGCGCAGTAGACCAAGACCGGCCGATCGTGAGGCAACTGCCCTAACAACTCTGCAAAATCATCTGATTGAAAAGGAATATACGCCGCTCCTTCCAAGTGACCTTCTGCCCATTCCCCATCGGAACGAACGTCTAAAACCAGGGCATTTTCAGCACCCATTTGTTGCATGAAGTCCACCACTTCGAGGTCTCGGGCGATGGAAGTTTGCGTTCCCTGGCTTGAAGGATTTTCGGGAGAATTGCAGGCCGTGGCTCCCGTCGCAAGAAGGCACAAAAGCATGATCCACGTTGGAACATTCAGGGCAAGGGCAGAATGTGAAGGCATCGGATAGGAATTTGACCTGCAAGGTAAGACTGGCCCGATGTGATTCTGTGTGACGCCGGTTACATGACCAAACCTGAATTTTGAAACCTTCCCTGCTTCATACCTGTTGTACCTTCCCACAGAAGGTGATGATGTATCAAAAGACAATAGTGACTTTGCTGGTGTTCATAGGGGTTGCAACTGCTTCGGCCCAAATGACAGCCTTGGAATACCTCCAAAATGCAGAGGAAGTGATGCGCGGATCAGAGTTGCGTGCTGAGATGACCATGACCATTGTACGCCCCACGTGGGAACGTGAAATGTCCTTGACTTCTTGGGCGATGGGCCAAGACCGTGCGATGATGGTCATCACTGCTCCAGCGCGGGATGCAGGCACGGTTTTTTTGAAACGCGACCGGGAGGTGTGGAATTGGGTGCCTCAATTGGAACGGGTCATTAAAATGCCCCCGAGCATGATGGCCCAATCCTGGATGGGAACGGATTTCTCAAATGACGATTTAGTGAGGGAATCGAGTGTCATCAGGGATTACACCCCAACCCTCATCGGGTCAGAAGCCGTGATGGGCTCGTCCTGTGTCATCGTTGAACTCATCCCTCTCCCGGATGCTCCGGTAGTTTGGGGCAAAGTCTTGATGTGGATTGATGAGGTCAATTTCCTCCAACTCAAGGTGGAGAGTTACGATGAGTTTGGCGATTTGGTGCAGACCTTGGAAGTGCTTGAAATCGGTGAAATGGGAGGTAGAAACTTGCCAATTTCGGTGCAAGTAGTGCCTTCTGACGAACCTGGACATCGCACAATCATGCGCTACAATGCCCTGGATTTCTCCCCAGGATTGGAGGAGCTGTTTTTCACCATCTCTCAAATGCAGGACTTGTAATGCACGCTTTGTGGTGGACTTTGGCCTGGCGCAACTTGTGGCGGAATAAGCGGCGAACAATCATCACGGCGGGCTCGGCCTTTTTTGCTGTTTTTTTTGCCATTGTGATGCAAGCGGTCACCTACGGGGTGTTTGGGAAGATGATTGAAGACATGGCGCGCTTGTCCACGGGTCACGTGCAAGTCCAAGATTCGCTGTACCTCGAGGAGCCAACTCCAGATCACAGCATGGCTCTGGATCTTGAAGCTTTGCAGCGGGCCAGAGCAGTGAAAGGGACGATGGCTGTAATGCCGCGATTGGAAGCGATTGTTTTGGCTTCCTCTGGTAACCGAAGCACGCCCATTCAAATCATCGGTATTGAGCCCGAGCCCGAGGATGAGGTCAACCGATTTCGCGAGCGCATACGATCAGGAGGTCGTTATTTCGAAAAGGATGATGCGACGCCTCCTGCCTTGGCTCCAGCGCTCGTAGGTTCTGCCTTGGCGGATCAGCTCGGAATCGGAGTGAATGACACCTTGTACACCATTGGACAAGGGTACCATGGGGTGCCAGCTTATGGGCGGTTTCAAATCATTGGACTGGTGGAACTGGGAAATCCAGAATTGAGCAAGCGATTGGTCTACGTTGAGTTGGCAGAAGCCCAACATGTCTTCAGGATGGAAGGCCGGGTGACCGGTGTTGTTTGCATGGCTGATGCAGCTGCTGATTTGGAGGACATTCAGGCAGAAGTCGCCGCTCAATTTCCAGGCCAAGCCGCGAGGCTATGGAGCGATTTGATGCCAGATTTGGAACAGACACTTGAAGGCAAGCTTGCCGGCAATTACGTGATTTTGTTCATTTTGTATTTGATCATTGGATTTGGTCTGTTTTCGACGGTTCTCATGATGATGAGTGAGCGGGCCAAGGAATTTGGAATCCTCATCTCTGTCGGGACGGGGAGGCGAACTTTGGCGGCGATGGTGTACCTCGAGGTGGCGCTGTTGGGCGCGCTGGGTGTCGGGCTTGGAAGCTTGGCTGTTTGGCCTTTCCTCGAGTGGTTTGATGCCCATCCAGTCCAGCTGAGGGGAGATTTAAAGGCCTTGCATGAGCAATATGGCCTGGAGCCCATCCTCCCCGTGATGATTCAGCCCTTCATCTTCATGCGGCAGTCTCTTGTTGTTTTTGGAATGGCCCTGATCGTTGGGTTTTACCCCCTTCGGGTGTTAAAGCGGTTGGACATCCTCAAAGCTTCCCGGTCATGATGCTCCTTGCCATCGCATACCGAAACATCTGGCGGAATCCAGTCCGCAGCCTAGTGGTCATTGGGTCCATGGTCCTTGGCATTTGGGGAGGCACCTTCATTGTTGGATTCTTCACGGGAATGACCCAGCAACAACTCGAGGACATGCTCCGTCAGGAGGTTTCCCATGTTCAGATGCACGGGGAGGGATTTTTAGACCAATTTGATGCCAGCGATACGTTGTCTTCCACGGTGAGGTTGGATCAACTTTTATCGGCAGACCCAAGGGTGGAGGCCTACAGTGCAAGGGTGTCGGGCGTTGGTCTCATCGCAAGTGCAAGGCTAACAACAGGGGGAATGGTGGTTGGAATCGATCCCGAAGCTGAAGCGGCAGTTACCCAATTGGATGCACGCATGTTGGAAGGTGATCTGTTCATCCCTGGTCGCCCCAATCAAGTCGTCATTGGTTCGCGGCTTGCGGACCGTTTAAAGGTGGGGATTAAGAACAAAATTGTCATCACCCTCCCCAATGAATCAGGGGAAATGACGTCTACAGCTATGCGGGTTGTCGGCATCTACCGGGAGCGCGCTGCGGCCAAGGCTGGGGCGAAAATTTACGTTCCGGTTGCAGATCTTGCGGCGATTCTGGGCGTAGGCGATGCTCGCCATGAAGTCGCAGTGTTTTTACGCGACTTGAACGATGTGCAACCGCTTCAGTCGGAACTGGATCATGCATTCCAACAAGACGTGATTCGGTCGTGGAGCGAGATTTCTCCGGAGTTGCGTTTGATTTCCGAATCTTACGATCAATATGTTCTGATCATCATCGCGATC
This sequence comes from Flavobacteriales bacterium, assembly GCA_036825655.1. Taxonomy (GTDB): domain Bacteria; phylum Bacteroidota; class Bacteroidia; order Flavobacteriales_D; family Sanyastnellaceae; genus JALQTD01. The sequence continues at coordinate 4,994 of DAISXU010000004.1, forward strand.
ATTTTGCTGGCACTGCTCTTTGGGATTGTGAACACGATGCTCATGGCTGTTTTGGAGCGGACACGCGAGTTGGGCGTGCTCATGGCCGTTGGGTTGACCCGAGTGAAAGTGTTTTGGATGATCCTCCTAGAAACTGTGATGATAGGCACCATTGGCGGTCCGGTGGGTTTGCTGGTTGCATGGGGGACCATTCAATGGACAGGGCGCAACGGACTCGACCTTTCCTTGTATGCAGACAGCCTTGAAGCTTATGGTTTGTCCACCCGAGTTTATCCTGCTTTGGATGCCTCGGGCTACCTGCAAATATTCATCATGGTGATTTCGGCATCGTTGATTGCAGCGCTCTTCCCCGCGTTGCATGCCATTCGATTGAAGCCCATGGAAGCCATTCGATCCTAATTCACCAGCATTCATCACCATGAAAGAACACGCTTCTTCCTCGGTCATCACCACATCCGCATTGACGCGCATTTACCAGCAAGGCCCCGTTGAGGTTCTTGCAGTAAACGATGTCAGTTTGTCCATTGAACCGGGTGAATTCACCGCACTGGTCGGACCTTCTGGCAGCGGAAAGACCACCTTATTGAACATGATCGGGGGATTGGATCGCCCCACTTCAGGGTCGGTGTCTGTGGATGGGACTGAGCTCAATGGCCTCGATGAAAATGCCCTGATTCAATTTCGATTGCACCACATTGGGTTTGTCTTCCAAGCCTACAACTTGATTCCTGTCCTGTCCGCAGCCGAAAACATCGAATTCATCATGTTGCTTCAGAAGGCCTCGGCGAAAGAACGCAAGGAAAGAACGCAGCAGTTGCTTCGGGATGTGGGCTTATCGAATCTGGGCCACGCTCGGCCGACCCAGCTTTCAGGAGGGCAGCAACAGCGGGTGGCTGTCGCCCGGGCACTTGCAAGCAAACCAGCTTTCGTCTTGGCTGATGAGCCTACGGCGAATTTGGATAGCCAAACAGCCGAGAGTTTGCTCGATGTCATGGAGCAATTGAATCGGGATGAGGGCATGACGTTCGTTTTTTCTACCCACGACCCGCGGGTCATTGCGCGGGCACGTCGTGTGGTGACCTTGGTGGATGGTCGCATCGATTCGGATGTAAAGTGAAAGTCCTTTTCCATGTCCTCGTGTTGTTGGCAGTGAGTGCTGTGGTTCGGGGTCAACAACTTGATTTGGCAGGGTATTGGAAACTCATGCCGTCCGCTACACAGACGCAGGTCATCCCCAACAGCGAACCCATGTCCATGGGATATCTGCACCAGCGCACCAACTTGAAATGGAGAAGTAAGAACAAGCGGTTTTCCCTTCGGTTTGAGGCGAGAAGCAGGGTTTTTTATGGAAGCCAGGTTGAAGGAACAGAAGGTTTCGTGGAGTCCCTGTCGCTGGATGCTGGTCGGTGGGATGGGAGTTGGAATTGGTGGGAATCTGATGACAATAAAGGGGTGGCCAATACCTTAATCGATCGGGCATGCTTGTCTTACCGTGCGGGATTGTGGAGGGTAGACCTTGGTCGCCAGCGGATCAATTGGGGTCGGCACTTGGTTTGGAATCCAAATGACCTCTTCAACGCGTACAATTTCTTCGATTTTGATTACGCTGAGCGCCCGGGCACGGATGCTTTGCGGCTCCGCCGGCTTGTGGGAGGGAATGGCATGAATGAGCTAGAGTTTGCCATTCGCCCAGGGGGGGAGGACCGTAAGCCCTTGTTGGCATCATTGTTTAGGTGGAATGCGGGGGGCATTGATGGCCAAATTTTGGCCGCGCGTGTGGAGGGAGCATTTGCGGCTGGTGCGGCTGCAAGCGCTGGGTGGGGGGCTTTCGGAGTGAAGGCGGAAGGGACGTTTTTTGGCCCTTCTGAAACGTGGTCCAACGGGGGCCTCATCAGCGCGTCATTGGGACTGGATGCGTCTTGGGGCGAGGGTGGATTTGCTCAATTGGCTGTGCTAAAATCTCCTGAGGCTTCGGGGTTTTTGGACTTCAGCCTTCAATCTGCCCAACGTCCATGGCAGTTGATGCCATTGCCATGGACAGGGATGGTTCAGGCGATGATTCCAATGGGGCCTCGTGCGCGTTTCGGTACAGCAATTCTCCTCGCTCCCGACGATTTTTCCGACTTGCTTGTGGCGATGCCTTCGCTGACGCTGGATGCCGCCACGAACCTGACGGCGTCTTTGGTTGTTCAACATGTATCCCTCCGCTTGAATGCGGTTGAAATTCCACAATGGCAATCGGCTTCATCTGCTTTCTATGTCAGCTTGCAGTGGGATTTTCGCCGCCGATTTCAGATTTGACATCGAATCCTTGTGATTCCACGTAAATTGCGACTGCAAGAATTGAAACTTATGCGTTTATCCTCCCTTTTCCTGGTTCTTTGTGGACTTTTTTTTGTGAATGGCCTTGCTGCACAAACGCCTGCAGTTGATGATGTAATTCACTACTGTGGGTCTACCGAAGCCTTGGAGCGTCTTCTCCAGGAGCGCCCCCATGTCCACCTGCACCAGGAGCGTGATGATGCCCGACTCGAACTCGAAACCCAGGCATTCATGGATGCCAATCGGGATGAGTTGATTGTGATTCCGGTGGTATTTCACATCGTCCACAACAATGGAGTAGAGAACATTTCGGATGAACAAGTGCACAGTGCGATGGAAGTCATCAACCGTGATTTTCGGCTGTTGAATCCTGATGCCAATACCATCATCGATGAGTTTCTCGACGTTGCATCGGACGTGGAAATTGAATTCCGTTTGGCCCAACGCGATCCTAACGGCAACTGCCATTCAGGAATCAATCGCATCGTGAGCGACTTGACCTATGACGGAACAGATGATGTCAAGGACCTCATTCAATGGCCTCGAAACAAATACATGAACGTTTGGGTTGTGAATTACGCAGCAGGTGCTGCGGGGTGGACCTACACGCCCGGGTCCGTTTCCAACAACAACTCGGCAGGTGTGGATGGAATCATGTTGAAGCACGATTACACGGGCGAGATTGGAACGAGCAATACCTTCCGGTCCCGAACCTTCACCCACGAGGCAGGTCACTGGATGAACCTGCGGCATACTTGGGGCAATGGCAATGAGCCCGGGTTGGACAGCAATTGTGACATGGACGACAACGTGGATGACACCCCCCTTACTTTGGGTTGGGTCAACTGCAATCTAAATGGAGAATCGTGCGGTTCCCTGGACAATGTTCAGAATTACATGGACTACAGTTATTGCGGCCGCATGTTCACAGATGGACAGAGGATTCGCATGCGCGCTGCCATGAACAGCAGCACCGCGCAACGGAATCAACTGTGGACACCGAACAACTTGGTGGCCACCGGAACGGACGGAGTGGATTTGTTGTGCGACATTCAATTCACTTCATCGCGAAGAATGATTTGCGCTGGAGACAGCGTTCAATTCACAGATGAGAGTTACCATGGAGTGAATGCCTGGGAATGGGACTTTGGTGATGGTGCACCAGTGAGCACCGAACCCAACCCGTGGCATACGTTCAACGAACCTGGTTTTTACACCATCAAGCTCACGGCGAGCAACAACAACGCTACAGAGGAGGGCATCCAAGAAAATTTCATTCAGGTGCTGGAGGACAACGCCATGGATTTGCCTTACTCCGAGGGCTTTGAATCTGGAATGATTCCAGAAATGGAGTGGTTGGTTCAGGATGAAACAGGCGATGGAGTGACCTGGGCTGTAACTTCATCAGCGTCTTTATCAGGCGATTATTCGCTGAAAATGAACAACTTCGCGGTGAATAGTGAAATGACAACTGACCAACTCATTTCAAGCACCATGGACATGTCAGGTGCAGCAGAAATCCACATCACTTACAGTTGGGCTTATTCCTTCAAGGGAACCAACCCTGACGAGGACGATACGGACGACCGATTGAAAGTATATGCCTCGTCGGACTGTGGTTCCACCTGGTCGTTGAGGAGAATGCACCGGGGCTTCACGGATTTACCCACTGCGGATCCCCATCCATTTCCATTCGTACCATCGGGTCCAGAAGAATGGACGACTTACACATTGGTATTGCCGTACGCTCAGTTCTTGACGGAGAATTTCAGGATGCTCTTTGAATTCGAAAGCAGAATGGGCAATAACCTGTATTTGGATGACATCAACATCCAGGCGGTGGGAGTGAATGACATTGCCAGACTGGCGGGTTCCGGACAGTTACCGGTGACGATGTATCCCAACCCCACTTCGGGTTTGGCGACATGTGAATTCCAAACCGGACAGCAGCACCATGTTGTGGTGATGGTCCGTGATTTGACTGGACGAACAGTTGCAAATCCGCAGCAAGGCGTGTTGCCTGCTGGACAGCATCAAGTTGCCTGGGAAACCAATGGATGGGCGTCAGGGACTTATTTGGTTTCTGTGGAAATCGATGGTGTTCCGAGCACGCAGCCTTTGGTCGTTGAGTAAGACCAATTGCAACGAAAACACCCCGTCTCTCGACAGGGTGTTTGGATGTTAGGATGAAAGGCATCAACGAATGGGCAGTCTGGCAAGATTCAAATCGCTGATGGAGGGGGGTGTTGGGTTTACTCTTTGGCTCCCAAGAGGATGGTGACACATCCTTCATGGAGCAAAGCAGCATCCGATTCAGGTACGTAGACGTGAACCATGAGTTGCTGGGATTTCTCGACTCGAAAATCCACGTGATTTCGGCCTCCAGCCTTGGCACTATTGAAGAGTGATTTTCCTTTTGCGTCGAGCACTTCAAATTGCACATCTCCTAAAACGGGATGGCTGCAAACAAGCAGGCGGTAGTCCGTCCCGGCGAGGAAGGTCAACATCAGTTCGGCTTCATCACCTGGGATCAAGACCGCACTGTTGTAGTTGTCGTTTTGAACATAACCTTCGAGTTCTGTCAGGCAGTTCTTTTTCGTGAATGAACGGCATTGGGCGGTGGCATCAAACGAAGCCACCAGGCCCAGGGCGAGTACGAGTAAAGGGGCGTATAATTTCATGATGGGTAGTTTGACGGTTATTGAATGCAGAACGTGCGCACCTCAGCTACAGCAGCTGCAATTGCAGCAATGGTCGCGTCATCCGCGGTGTATTCATCACCACCTCCTAAAACAAAGGTGTTTTCGTCTTCTTGCGTGACATTTCCCTCTGCTTCAGCCATAGAAACGCCAGCGAAGGCAGCTTCGATGGTTTCCATTCGGGTTAACAGAGCGCTCAATTCTGGGGTGGCTTCGTAACTCTTGCAGAGGCGCATCACATCATCCAGGGTCATTTTCTGCTCAGCAATTCGAGTTTTCAATTCAGCTGGGGCTTCGTCCATGTGTTGCGTGGCTAAGTACATGCCTTCCACCCAACCTGCAGCCACGAGCATTCCAGCCAAATCCTCAGTTCCATTGGATTTTAGTCGCTCATTCAAGTCATAGAAGGTATCCGAAACGATGCTGATCAAGGCTTTGCGGTCTCCGCGGTTCGCCTCAGCTTCTTTCAACACATCATCCGTGATCACATCGGAGATGCCCAATTGGTTGCTCAATTCTTTGATGATGTTGAGGTACTCCAAGCTCGCCGAATTTTCTTCAAAAATGGTAGAATAGGAAAGATCTGCTCCATACACTCCCAAGTTGATGGCTTGGCGATCACTGGTGTTGTAGCGCACACCAGAGGCTGGATCGTTGCATGAATTGGAGTCAAACGTAGCTCCACTCCGATGAATCAATTTCGCCATTTCCACGGGGGAGGGTGCGGCGTGGAAGATCTTCTTCAAGGTCCCAGTACGTGAGGTGACAGACATGCCATCGGCATCCTGTTGCGTGTCATTGGACTCTGTAACGGGAATTTCCGCTTGTTCTGCGGGCTCGGTGTTGCCACAGCCAATCACTCCAACGAGGAGTGCAAACCCCAAAGCTGGAGCTAATGCTGTGATGGATAGTGTTTTACGCTTGTTCATGGATTCGAGTTGTGTTGCTCAAAATGCAACGTATCTCTACCGTTACGGAGAAACCATAAAAAAGTTCCAAACAACAACACGTTCAGGAAAGGCGTCTTTTCAGTTCATTGCATCAATGAGCCTCCAGCCAATCTGCTCCAGTTTTGACTTCAACTAACAGCGGAATGTCCAATTGAACTGCTCCTTCCATTTCCCGCTGAATTACTGGCATGACCACATCCAATTCTTCGCGGGGAACATCAAACACCAATTCATCGTGCACTTGCATGATCATGCGGGTGTTCCAATTCTCTTGTTCGATGATGGCTTGAATCCGCAACATCGCCACTTTGATGATGTCGGCCGCAGTTCCTTGTATCGGGGCATTGACAGCGTTCCGCTCAGCAAATGCACGGACGTTGGTGTTGGCGCTGTTGATGTCTGGCAGGTAGCGCCGGCGTCCCAATAGGGTCTCTGCATACCCTCGTTCACGTGCTTGATCGACGCAGTTTTGTGTAAATGCTTTAAGGTCAGCGAATTGCTCGAAGTAAGCATCAATGATTGCCTTGGCTTCGCCACGTGATATGTTGAGGTTTTGTGCCAAACCAAAAGCGCCCTGACCATAGAGGATTCCAAAGTTCACCGCCTTCGCTTTGCTCCTCATGCTACGGTCCACTTCATCAAATCCAACGCCGAATACCCGAGCCGCTGTGGCGGTGTGAATGTCATGTCCTGCTTGAAAAGCGTCACACAATCCTACGTCCGCGCTCATGGCGGCTGCAATTCTCAATTCGACCTGGCTGTAATCGGCAGCAACTAAGACGTGGTTTCCATTGCGGGGGATGAAGGCTTTCCGAATGGCTCGGCCTTCTTCCGTTCGGATTGGAATGTTTTGCAAATTGGGATGGTTGGAGCTTAATCGGCCTGTGGCTGCTACAGTTTGCATGTAATGTGTGTGGACGCGTCCAGACCTTGGGTCGATGAGCTTTGGCAACGGCTCCACATAGGTCGACCTCAGTTTCTTGAGTTTTCGGTATTCCAAAATCAACTCAACGATTGGATGTTGATCAACCAATTTGCTTAGAACCTCTTCCCCGGTGGGGTATTGCCCAGATTTTGTCCGCTTGATCCGCGCCTTGATTTCAAGGTGCTCGAACAGAATGGGGCCAAGCTGTTTCGGTGAATCGACATTGAAGGGTCGTCCAGCCAATTGCTGGATCTCGGCATCCAGTTCTTCGATGCGCTTCGCCAATTCGATGCTGTATTGGGCAAGTTGATCGCGGTCGATTTGAACGCCTTCGCGCTCGACTTCGGCCAGTACAGTGATCAACGGGAATTCGACCGATTGGGCCAAGTCCATGGTTTGTTGGTCCTCCAATTGTTGGCGGAAACGCTGAGCCAATTGCCAAGTGATGTCCGCATCTTCGCAGGCATACACCGTCCAACGCTCAGCAGGCACGTCGGCGGGAGACAACTGGGCTTTTCCCTTCTGCCCGATTAAATCAGTAAATGGAATGGTTTGGTAGCCCAATTCAACCTCTGCCAACCGATCCAGCCCATGCCCTGATTCTGGTTGCAGGAGATAATGTGCCACCATGGTGTCAAAAACCCGGTTCGTGATTCGGACACCGTGTGTGCGGAGAACCTGATAGTCGTACTTGAAGTTGTGAGCAATTACTTCCTTTTCAGGGTCTTGCCAAATTGGGCTGAATGCAACCAGGTAATCCTTTAAGTCCCAATCATCACTTTTCACAGGAACCCACCAGGCTTCTCCTGGTGAAAGAGAAAATGAGCAGCCGATGAGGTCCACGTTCAAGGCGTCCAAGCCCGTCGTTTCGGTATCGAAGGCATAAGAATCGGCTGCACTCAACCTGGAAATCAATGCCTCACGCTCTGCGAGGGTGGTCACCGCTTGGTAGAGGTGCTCGGTCGCGTCGGCGGAGCGCAAATGAGATTCAATGGAGGCCCCTCCTGCATCCTCTTGTGCCCCAGCGCTGAAAAGGTCCAATTGACCCGCTGGACTGGCAGTTGATTGGGAGGCATTCGCTGGAGATGAAGCGTTGTCTTCCATGCCAAAATCGGAAATGACTCGCTTCAAGAGGGTCCGAAATTCAAGTTCTTCAAACACTTCACGAACCGCATGGATTTCAGGCTCACCCATCTTCATGGAGGCCAAATCCACCTCATAAGGGATGTCCAATTTGATGGTTGCCAGTTCTTTCGAAAGCAAGGCAGAAGCATGACCCGCTTCCACTTTTTCCTTCATTTTCCCTTTCAGTTCATGCGTGTTCGCCAAAAGTCCTTCGATGCTGCCATATTGCTGAATGAACTTGGACGCGGTTTTTTGACCTACGCCAGCGATTCCTGGGATGTTGTCAACGCTATCGCCCATCAAACCCAAAAGATCAATGACTTGCAAGGGATGGTCTACGCCAAATCGTTCACAGACCTCTGCTGGTCCCAACACTTCAGGCGGATTGCCTCCTTTTGCCGGCTTGAACATCTTGATTCGATCGGTGACCAGCTGACCAAAGTCCTTATCCGGAGTCATCATGTAGACGTCAAAGTCATCCTTTGCCGCTTGGTGAGCGAAGTAACCGATGAGGTCATCCGCTTCATAACCGGGCAAAGCGATGATGGGGATGTCGAAAGCCTCTAAGATTCTAAGAATGAAAGGCACGGACCGCTTGATGTCCTCTGGTGTCTCATCGCGGTTTGCTTTGTATTCTGGGAACATGTCATTCCGGAAGGTGTTCCCTGGAGAATCAAACGCCACTGCCAAGTGAGTAGGCCGTTCATTCCTTAACACTTCCAATACGGCATTGGTGAATCCGAAGATCGCCGAGGTGTTCAATCCACTGCTGTTGATTCGCGGGTTTTTAATGAACGCGTAGTAGGCCCGAAAAATCAGGGCATAGGCATCAATGAGGAACAGTTTTCGGGGAGAATCGGGTGTGATCATGGGCTCGCTTGAAGGAGAAGCAAGTTAACCCGTACAGCTGAGTCGCAGGGCCTTAGCTGGTCCGCTTTTTATAAACAGGCACGGAGCTGCAGGCTTCCCCAAACATGAGCGAACGCACAACGGGTTGAAGCTTAGAAACGACCGCCGAAAGCACTTTTGGACCTCCGACCGCTGCGCATCCCCTTACCATGATGCGCGCATCTTGAAAGGCGAGTACATCTGCAGAGGCGACGGCTTCGACCCAAGCAGAAGTCATCACCTCATCAGGAGACCCAATTTCGGGATGTCCTCCTAGGCTGACGATTCTGGATGCCGCCAACATCCATGCCCATTCGGGCAGAATGGCGTCAGCGCTGCAGTGAATGGCTACTTTGCAACCTTCAAATTCTTCCGCCGTCCAAGCATTAAGGGTTTCCCGAAAGGGCTTTTCCATCAACACCAACCCATCAACCAAGGAAGCAGCCAAGTCGCATTCCACCACCTTTTTCGGGTGCAACCACCCATTCAATTCCAATTGAATCAGGCCGCTTTCTTCCACTCGGTTGACAATCGCGTCATCCATCCTATGCAGTCCGGAAACTTGATTTTTGGGCCTCAGCGAGCAGGGTTTTTGCCGCAATTTCAATGCCTGCATGGTCGTAACCACACTCTGCATAAAGTTGTTGTTGCGAACCGTGTTCGACATACCGGTCGGGCATTCCCAAGCGTTTGATGCGGGAAGTGTATCCTGCTTCCACCATGAATTCAGCAACGGCGCTTCCAAAACCGCCAGTTACTGTACCATCCTCTAGGGTAATGACCAATTGATGTTTACCGAACACTTCATGGAGCATGACTTCATCAAGGGGTTTCACAAAACGCATGTCGTAATGCGCTGCATGGATTCCTTGTTGCGCCAAAGATTCCACTGCCTTTACGGCTTGGGTGCCGATTGCACCAACGCTCAAGATCGCGAGGTCATCGCCTTGGCTCAATCGCCGCCCTCGGCCAATGGGAATCTCCTTGAACGGCTGTTTCCAATTCACGATGGAACCTGTTCCACGCGGGTAGCGGATGGAGTAAGGGCCGCTTTGCTTTTGGCTGGCCGAATACATCATGTTCCTCAACTCGATTTCATCCATTGGAGCAGCAACGGTCATCCCTGGAATGCATCGCATGTAGGCCAAATCATAGGCGCCATGGTGCGTTGGTCCGTCCGCCCCGGCCACTCCACCTCGATCCAAACAAAAGATGACGTGCAGTCCTTGAAGCGCTACGTCATGAATGACTTGGTCGTAAGCCCGTTGCATGAAACTCGAATAGATGTTGCAGAAAGGTACTTGTCCCCTGGTCGCCATTCCAGCGCTGAACGTAACGGCATGCTGTTCCGCAATGCCAACGTCGAAGGCGCGTTCAGGCATGGCATCCATCATGAATTTCAGCGAACAGCCAGTGGGCATGGCCGGTGTCACACCGACAATCCTCCGATCTTGCTCAGCTAATTCAATGATCGAATGCCCAAAAACATCTTGGAATTTCGGAGGTGACGGACGGTTGCTTGTGCTTCGAATGACTTCACCTGTGGCTTTGTCAAACAAGCCGGGTGCATGCCATTTGGTCGGCGATCCACTTTCAGCAGGGGCATAGCCTTTTCCCTTCTTGGTAACGCAATGAAGGAGTTTGGGTCCTGGAATGTCTTTGAGGTCTTCGAGGATGGAAGCCAAATGCTCCACGTCATGGCCATCAACTGGCCCGAAATACCGGAAATTCAAGGATTCAAACAGGTTGCTTTGCTTGAGCATCGCAGATTTGAAAGCGTGTTCAACCTTTTGCGCAATCGCTTGGGCATTGGGTCCAAACTTGCTGATCCGCCCAAGCAAATGCCACACTTCATCTTTCACCTTGTTGTAGGTGTGTGAGGTGGTAACGTCAGTTAGATATTCCTTGAGCGCACCAACATTGGGGTCGATGCTCATGCAGTTGTCATTCAAAATGACCAACATGTTTGTGTCTTCAACACCTCCGTGGTTTAATCCTTCAAAGGCCAATCCGGCGGTCATTGCTCCATCGCCGATGACGGCAATGTGCTGGCGTTCGTTGTTTCCTTCCAGCTTGCTACCGACGGCCATTCCGAGTGCTGCCGAAATGCTGGTGCTGCTGTGGCCAACTCCAAAAGTGTCGTAAGGGCTTTCACTGCGCTTCGGAAATCCGGATAAGCCTTTGTATTCCCTGTTGGTGTGGAAGTTCTCTCGCCTGCCCGTTAAAATCTTGTGGCCATACGCTTGGTGTCCCACATCCCAAACGATCTGGTCATCGGGTGTATTGAAGACGTAGTGCAAAGCCACAGTCAATTCAACGACTCCCAAACTTGCGCCAAAGTGTCCTCCTTTTTCTGAGACTACATCAACGATGAATTCGCGCAATTCGTTCGCAATTTGAGGCAAGTCTTCTTGCTTGAAGTGCTTCCTCAGGTCGGAGGGAACCTGGATGCGAGAGAGGAGAGGGCCGGCAGCGTATGCGTTCATGGGAAAAAGTCGGGATTCATTGCCCGGAGTTCAACAAAACTAAACGCTGATTGGTTCATTGCATTGTCCTCCAAGGATTTTTGAGTTAGGCCATTGCAGCGGAAGCTAACCCAATGAGGATGTCCAAGCCGTCTGAGTTGCCTAAATCATCATTTGCAGCACGTTCCGGGTGCGGCATCATCCCAAACACGTTCATGCCTGCATTCGCGACTCCGGCGATGTTGGCTATCGAACCATTGGGATTGGACCAAGCGTTTGCCTCTCCCGTTTCATCCGTGTAGCGGAACAAAATTTGATCCTGGTCTTCGAGTGCCTTCAACCCTTCAGGATCGATGAAATAATTCCCCTCGCCATGCGCAATTGGAATCCTGCGTGCCACGTTTGGGTCGAGATGAGCGGTAAGTGGCGCCGTGCGTGAGACTGGCGCGATGAACTGGTCTCTGGCGATGAACTTACGGGTTGCATTGTGCAACAAAGCACCCGGCAACAACCCTGCTTCACAGAGGATTTGAAACCCGTTGCAAACACCGAAAACCCGACCACCCCGGTTGGCGTGGTCAATCACGCTGTTCATGATGGGGGAGAACCGAGCAATGGCGCCGCTCCTGAGGTAATCGCCGTAGCTGAACCCTCCAGGGAGAACTACTGCGTCAACACCTTGTAGGTCGTGGTCTTTATGCCAAAGCTGTACAACTTCGAAGCCGGAATCTTCCTGAAGTGCGTGGACCATGTCCATGTCACAATTGGAACCTGGGAATGTAACTACACCGAATTTCATGGTGCGAAGTTCGCTCTTTTTTTAGCGGAACTTGCATCTGCCGAATGGTGGATTTTCCACAGGTTATAACGGCCTTAAGGCGAGAGCCATTCCGACAAGCAGGATGAGAAAAGCCACCCATCCAATCACCAACCTCACTTGGTACACCTGGCTGCTCTTGCGGTCCTTCATAGGCACCAGCCAAACCCAAGCAAAGGCTACGGCTACAGCAGTTAACTTCCATGCATGCGCCGTACTACCTGCGAAGTAAATGGCGCCAACGGCGAGCAAAACAGTCATCAGCGCAACGTTGGCACGTGAGGCTTTGCGGCGAATTCCCTCGTTTTTCGTTCGGATTGCTTGGTCAATCCACCCGATGGCTGTGACGCCCCCGCACAGGATCAACCAGTAAAGCCCGATGCCATCAGGAGATTTCCAGGCCCCCCATGGTTGAGTTGGCAGGGTCCATCCTTGCCATTGCAGCGTGAGTGACAACAATGGAGCCCACGATGTACCGAGGATCAACATCACCCATTCGCGCGTTTGGAAGGTGCGGGATTTGGCCAGAACCAAGGCCAATCCCAAAACAATGCCCACATTGATGGGCTCCAGGGTAAGGGCAAGTCCAGCAAGTGCTCCAGACCGAAAGGTCAAACCGCTCACACGCCCTTGGCGGTGCACGCCCATCATCCACCAGGCGCTCCATAACGCCAAAATCAATGAGCCCCAAGACCGCAATTCCAACCAAATCGAAGCTGGATCAGACCAAAGTTGACCCATTGTTAAAAGGCAAACGATGAGCCATGATAAGGCGGGATTGGGGTGATCTGCGAATTCGAAACTCACATAAATCAGATGCCCCAATGCCGCGGTGCACAGGGCGCCGAAGCTCCAAATGAGGATGGCGCTGAGTTCCCATCCGCTCCATCCACTCAGGACTCCTGCGACCAAGGCAATGGTCAAAGGAACGATGCTCCAAGCAATTGGTTGGTTTGAACGGAGGAGGGTTAGCACAGAAGTTGTATTTTTGGGGCGAATTTAAGAAGCATGAACACGCAAGAAATCATTACCCCCGTCGCCAAGTTCATTGAATGGACCTTTGAAACCTTTTTGGTGCCGATTGCTTCGCCCATGAACATGGCGGTGATCGCTTTGGGGTTTGTGGGTTTGGCTCTTTGGTTGCGCCTTCAGAAGAAATACACGGCTAAGGCGAAGCAAGATGGAACCATCATGTGATTCCGACTGAATGTCAAGATGAGCGCCACACCATGTGATCGGCGCTTTTTTTGTGCCTTATTGTGCCCTCTCGAGCACATCCGAACCGATGTCTTTTCTGAAAAAACTGCCATCAAAACCAATGCGAGCCGCCATTTTGTAGCTGTTTTTCAGGGCTGATTCCAGGTCCATCCCAAAGCCGGTTAATGCCAAAACGCGCCCGCCACTGCTCACGATTTTGCGCCTCACCTCCTTGGTTCCTGCGTGAAACACTACCCCATCGATGGCCGCAACTGACTCCAGCCCTTCGATTTCAATTCCTTGTTCATACCTCCCAGGATACCCGCCAGACGCGACAATGACTGTGCTCGCAGCGCGCGGGTCAATGGACATGTCAACTTCCGTCAGCATGCCTGTGCACAAGCTGTCAAAAAGGTGCAGAACATCGCTCTTTACCCGAGGCAGAATCACTTCCGTCTCAGGATCTCCCAAGCGGCAATTGTATTCAATCACATACGGGTCACCTCCGACTTTTATCAAACCAAAAAAGACAAACCCGCAATAAGGGATGCCGTCTTTTTCCAAGCCCTTGATGGTTGGAATGATGATTTGGTTCATGGCCTTTTCCTGGAACTCGGGGCTTACAAAAGGCACCGGTGAAATGGCCCCCATTCCACCGGTATTGGGACCTGTGTCTCCTTCCCCAACGCGCTTGTAGTCCTTTGCTGACGGTAACATTTTGAAATGATGGCCGTCTGTGACACAGAACATGCTCACTTCAATTCCGTCCAAAAACTCCTCAATGACCACCCGGCGTCCTGCCTCTCCAAAAGCCTCACCGCTTAGCATGTCTGTCAAGGTGGCCTCAGCTTCATCGCGTGATTCTGTGATGATCACTCCTTTCCCTGCAGCCAAACCGTCGGCCTTGAGCACATACGGGGGTTGAAATTCGTCCAGGAATGCAATCGCTTCAGTGAGCTGTTCTCCAGAGAAACTGCCATACCGTGCTGTAGGAATGTTGTGGCGTTTCATGAACTTCTTGGCAAATTCCTTGGATCCTTCCAGTTGTGCACCTGCAGCTCGAGGTCCTACAACTTGAACATCTACTTTATCGGAATCCATTAAATAATCTGCCAATCCAGCGACCAATGGAGCTTCGGGTCCCACCACAACTTGGTGAATGTCGTTCTTTTTGACATACCGCTCTACCGCAGCAAAATCCATGGGGTCCAGGTCCGCTTGAACTCCCAAGCCTTTTGTTCCCGCGTTGCCAGGAGCAACGTGCAGGGAGGAAAGGAGCGAACTCTGTTGCAGTTTCCAAGCCAAGGCGTGTTCTCGCCCACCACTTCCTATCAGCAGTACATTCATGGTGTAAAATTAGCGCGGATCCTCGCGGGGTGCAACCGCAACCTTACCTTCGTGGCATGTCGCCTGTTGATTTTGAGGCACCGTTGCTTTCTGCGGTCATTATTTCGTTCAATGAGGAGCGAAACCTTCCCCGTTGCTTGGCTTCTTTACGCATCGGAGAATTGGTGGATGAAGCGATTGTTGTAGACAGTGGCTCAACCGATGCCACTGTGGAGCTTGCCATATCAGCGGGGGCTCAGGTGATTCACCACCCCTTTGAAGGCCACATTGAGCAAAAAAATTGGGCACAAGCCCAGGCACGCGGACAGTGGATCTTGAGTTTGGATGCGGATGAAGCCCTTTCTGAGGAGCTACAGGCTTCCTTGCGGAAGTGGCGTGAGGCTCCCGGTGGCGCGACGGGTTTTGCTCTCAATCGTTTGACCAATTACTGCGGGAAGTGGATTCATCATTCTGGGTGGTATCCTGATCGGAAAGTGAGGCTTTGGCAGTCTGGTAAAGGACGTTGGGAAGGGGTGAATCCCCATGACCGATTGGAAGTGCAAGGCGACGTAGAGCGGATGAACGGGGACCTGCTCCATTATTCGTATTACACCCGACAGGATCATTTAAACCAAATCCAGTTTTTCTCCGATATCGCGGCATCTGCCCATGATTCCGGTGGATTGCCGGTGCCTTTGATTGCCGGGAAAGCGGCTTTTCAATGGCTGAAAACTTACCTTATCCGCGGGGGGTGGCGCGACGGCATCGCAGGATGGGAAATCGCCCGTTGGAGTGCATTTGCCACATGGGTGAAATACAGAAAGTCCCGTCATAGAAGTCGGGCCTTGCGGCGCTTGCCTCATGGACGGATGCGCAGGGTGCTTGTGGTGCGTACCGATGGGATTGGCGATGTCGTGGTCACCTTACCGATGGCTGGGTGGTTGAAGGCTGCATCGCCTGGCATCGCGGTAGGCCTGTGCGTTGCGAACTACACATCGGACGTTGCATCGGCGTGCCCTGATGTCGATGAAGTCGTGGTGAAAGGTGCAGAAGGGTGGGTGGAAGCGGCTTCCAAATTCGATGCTGTCATTTTTGCCTTCCCGGATGCTGAAGTGGTGAAGGCGCTGAAAAAGGCCATTCCGATTCGAGTGGGCACCGGCCGCAGGTGGCACATGTTCAGTGCCATGACGCACCGTTTGTGGGAAAGTAGGAAGCGCTCGGGGCGACATGAAGCATGGCACGGGCTTCGTTTGTTGGAGCCGATTCGATTGGTTCCTGGTGTGGCTCGCCCTGGTATTGCCCTCCCCTTGGACGATGAGAACGCCCTGTTGTCGTTGCTTCATTTGAACGCACCAGCTTCAGGCCATGGGTTGGGAAAAGTGCAGCAAAGGGCAGTTGTGGTGCATCCCGGTTCCCATGGCAGTGCCAACAATTGGTCCTTGGTTCGGTATGCGAAGTTGGTTCGGAGCTTGGCTGAACAAGGGGTTCAGGTATTTGTGACAGGCACAACGGCAGAGGGCCAATCCCTGGGTTCCTTTTGGGAAGAAATCAAGTCGCCTCGGGTGGTGAATGCCACGGGCAGGTGCACCTTGACCGAGTTGATGGCTTTACTCGATGAGGTGGATTGCGTTGTTGCTGCAAGCACAGGGCCCCTGCACCTTGCGGCTGCGATGGGCACGCGAGTCGTGGGCCTGTATGGAAAAGAAGCTCCAGTATGGCCTGAGCGGTGGAAGCCGATCGGCCGGGATGTCCAAGTGTTTACCGCCCACCGCCTCGATGATGCGGGTGGGTTGGACATTGAGGTGGAAGCGGTCTTAGCCGCTGCGCTGGCCAAACAACCCCAAGAATAAACCCGCAAATGTGACTCCTGCTTGCGTTTCAAGGGTGTCCTCCGTGAGGCAGGACAACGTCAAAACGGCCAAAAACAACCAAGCAGGCACCTGCATTCGAGCAGGCAGTCCGCGAGCACTCAAGAAGAGCACAGCGCACCACAACACCACGGAAATGGGCCCTCCTGCAAGCCCAAACGAGACAAACTGATTGTGCGCGCGCAGTCTAAATGCTGGGGAAAGTGGAGAATCCAATGCTTCGTATGCCAAATTGAATGCCGTGCTTAAGTCCCCAGTGCCTACCCCCCAAAGAGGTGCTCCGCGCTGGATAAATCGGGCGGCAGAAAGGAAATGAAGGCGCTGAACGATGCTGTGTCCCGATGGATTGCCTCCGTCCCGGGCATTCATTACTTCGAACTGAAGCACGTCCCACCGCCTTCTGAGTCCGCTGTGTTCCAGTTCAAATGCGGTAGGAATGCCCTGTTCCACGTGCGCAATTTGGTCAGGCGTCAAGTTTGTAACTCCGACCGAGTCTTTCGTTAATCCCACTGAGGTTAAGTAGCGAATGAGCGTCATTTTAAGCTCTTGTCGCCTGCCATCTTCCCCATCAAAAGAAAGGGCACTGCGCTGATTCCAAATGGCGCGCATTTCCCTTTCGGCCAAGCACGTCCAGACGAAATGCGGCCCTTCGCGCAAGGTGCGTTCTGGATAGTGCGCATATGGCGTACCTGCGGCGGATAGCCTCGGCAGATCGGCTTTGTTGGGCACCGTGGGGCGCAGGCTCCAGCCAACCACCAAAGCGGCTAAAAGCACCAGTCCGGCTGCTGATGCACCCCATCGCCTTGACCATTTCAGAGAGATGCCCAATCGCTCCAAACCCACAGCCATTGCCAGAATCAAACCAAGGATGGGAAGCAGCAGGGCGCCGGTCAAGGTCGCCGTCTTCCAGATTACGGATGCTCCCAGCAGCAACAGGATGATGGGGAGCCAAGCGTTGGATTCCCGTTGCAACCATTTGGCCCACCACCAAGCGATGCCAAATGAAAGGAACAAAGCCAGTCGAATGTGCGAAACAAAAGGAGACCACTCGCGAGGAGCTAACGGCCCATCGTGGAGCAAGCCTTGTCCCAAGACCGCGATGCAACTGGCAATTAAGGCAGCGGCCCAAACTTTTGGTAGCCAAGTCATCACCCGATCCTGGCTCCATCTGCCCGTGATCAGGATCAAGGGAAACGCTAAAAGTGGCGCCTTGATGCGGAGCACAGTCCATCCTTGGGCCAGGTCTTCAGTCCAGAGCAATCCCAGTACCTGCCAACCCCAAAGCGCAAGAATTGCCAGCAGCGGCGCCTGAGCGCGGTAAAAGTGCCAACCTCGATTGCGCAAAACGGGACCGTTGACCCATCGATCTGCTCCCCATGCCAAAACGCATAGGAAAGCTCCTTGCGACATCAGCCAAGTCGAAAATGGCATGGCCAACAGCGTAACAGCTATTCCCCCGGCGTATAGCCTTTCGACCCATTCAGAACCGGGTTGCATGGTCAATCTTGGTTGGGTCCTTTCAATAAAGCCTCATAGGCACCTGTCTGCAGCAATTCGATTGCTACATTTAGTTCCGGGTCTTCGCGCTGGGACCAGGCAAAGTAAGCTTCTTGAGGGTGCATGCGCCGCACCAATTCATGCTCGATGCTCCTGGTAATTTCCTCACGGAATCGCTCCAAATCTCGGTTGATGTCCGGGGTGAGTTGCTCCTGAACGGCGATGAATACGCTCGAATCGGCATCGAAGAGGCGTTCCTCCCTCGCCAGTTCCTCCAGCCGTTCGTATACGCGCATCGACTGCGATGAATAAGGGATGTCCCTCGATGCCGCGTACTTCACGAAATCAGTCCAATCTTCCTGGGCCAAATCCCAATCCTCGAGCATCAGGGTGTCGTGTTCATTGGCATAACGGGTGCCAAAATCAAAGATGACCCCTTCGTCTAACAAGCCTTCGTGGACGTAGCTGAAGTCCTCCAGGGGAACTTCAATGTCCGGGTCAATTCCCTGCCCATCCCGCACAACACGCCCATTGCGGGTCTCAAACGTTTTTATCAACGAATCGGGTATGGCTTCAGCAAGTCCACCTCCATAATCCAATCGCTGAATGCACCTCCCACTCGGTGTGTAGTACTTCGACACCGTGACTTTGAGGCGCGTCCCATAGGCCAAGTTTTTGGTCTGTTGGACAAGGCCTTTTCCAAAGCTCTGTTGTCCAACAACGGCGGCGCGGTCATAATCCTGAAGTGTTCCGGCAACAATTTCACTTGCGGAAGCGGATGCACCGTCAATGAGCACAACAAGCGGAATTTCTCCATCAAATGCTGGGCCCATCGTCTTATAATGTTGATCGCGGCTAACGTCCTTTCCGTGGGTGGTCACTACAGGCAAATCCTTCTCAATGAATAAGTTGACCAATGCGATGGACTCTTGCAGCAGTCCGCCACCATTTCCACGAAGGTCCAAGACGAGGGCTTTGATGTCCATGGAGTCCTTGAGTTGTTTGTAGGCCAAACGCACTTCCCCCGCTCCTCCGCGGGTGAATTGAGAGAACGCAATGTATCCAATGCTGTCAGCCACTACACCAGCGTATGGCACCGCCGGGATTTCAATCTTCTCACGAATGAACTCCAATTCGAATGGATTGGCGGTGCCGTAACGTTCGAGCTTCAACGACAGTGAAGAACCAGTGGAACCGTCCAATAAATCCATCGCAACGTCTTTGTCGAGGTCACGGATGTCTCGCCCATCGATGTGCGTAATGATGTCGCCAACTTTCAATCCACCCCGTTCTGCTGGATAGCCGGGTAGCATATCGGTGATGGTCAGGTCGCCATTGATGTTGTATATCGTTGCGCCGATGCCGCCGTATTCTCCAGTGGTCATGTACCGAAGGTCCTCGACCCGTGACTCGGGATAGTAGTTCGTATAGGGGTCTAAACTGGAAACCATGGACTGGATGCCGGTTTCCATGAGGGCGCCAGGTTGAATTTCGTCGACGTAATAAATGTTCAATTCACGAAACAAGGCATTCAGGATTTCAAGTTGCTTTGAAATCTCGAAATAATTCTCGCGCACGGGGGCAGTAAAAGCCCACCCCGTAATGACTATCGCTGCTAAGCTCAATCCATGCCAAACGCGCAATCCTCTGCTCCTTTTACCCTTAAACATGCTCATCCGATTTCGATTCAAGGCCTTTCTGCTGAAGGTGTTCTTCCAAACGGCGGATCAGCTTTTTCATTGCTGCTTCGCACGCATACCAGTCTGGCATCTCCTTTCCCACAAAGATGAGCACGATGGCCCATTGTTCGCCCTGTTTTCCAAGGTCTTCCTCGAATCGGGCACGCTCAAGCCTCCAAGCTTCTCGGATCCACCGCTTGATGCGGTTGCGATCTACAGCACGTTTGAACTTCCGTTTTGGAACGCTGATCAGCAATTGTGTGGGTACGGATTGGGTTAACTCCGTTGAAAGGCACCGCGCCAAAAGGGGAAATGCCTTAACCGTTTCACCCGTTTCAAATGCCTGATCAATGATGATCTTGGATTTGAGGTGATGGGCATTCGGAAACCCAAAAGGACGCGTACCCAAGCGCTTATTTTCCGTTGATGAAATGCTCGATGGCCATGGTCATCGAGGGCGCTTGGGGCAGTGGCGCTGCAATGTCAACCCGAAGGTTTGCATTCTGTGCGGCTTGCGCCGTGGTCGAGCCAAAAGTTGCAATCCTCGTTTCTCCTTGCGAAAAGTTCGGGAAGTTCTTGAACAAACTCTCAATTCCGCTTGGGCTGTAAAAGACGAGCATGTCGTATTTCACGTCACTCAAGTCGCTTAGGTCTGAACAGACCGTTCGGTACATCATAGCGCGCGAGTAATCCAACTTGATTTCGTCCAACATTTCAGGAATGGAGGGCTTCAGGATGTCGCTGCAAGGAAGCAAGAACTTGTCTTTTTTGTGCTTCTTCAAGCTATCCATCAAATCTTGAAAACGCTGCTTTCCATGAAAAATGCGGCGCTTTCTGTAGGTAACGTACTTCTGCAGGTAATACGCTGTCGATTCACTGATGCAAAAATACTTCATCGTGTCAGGCACCTCAAAGCGCAATTCCTGTGCGAGACGGAAGTAATGATCTGCAGCGTTTCTGGAGGTCAAAATGACCGCAGTGTGAGCCGCCAAATCGACACGCTGCTGACGGAATTCTTGTGCATCGATGCCTTCAACATGAATGAAGGGACGGAAATCGATGGTCAATTTCTGACGTTCTGCCAAATCAAAGTACGGTGATTTCTCCGTGCTTGGCTTGGGCTGAGAGATCAGGATGGTCTTGATCTTTGTTGCCATAGAAAGGTGGTCGTTCAATGCCCTATCTCATTTCCCAAAGAGCGCTGATAACAGCGCCCACGTGGGGATGAGTTCGAGGGTGCAAAGGTACGCAATTCCCCAGCCAATTGAAAGTCCGGACAAAAGGATTAGTTGAATCAATCGAATGCTTCGCATTCCTATGAACAAGGCGAACGTCAGCCACAAGATGGATTGGGCTTGATTCACCTCCACAGCAAGCCGACTATTCACTGCGACAAATAAGACCTCCACAATCAACATTGCACTCAACACATTGCGCATCAAGCGATCTGTTTCGCCATGCTGCCATGCCACATCAGAAACCTCCGACATCCAACCGCACAATTCCCGACCGAACCACCGAAGCGGGAGGCTGAACAAGCCAATTGCTGCACCGATCGCTGCCCCATGCCATGGAGTGCTCGGGTTCGAGTCCCATTGGAAGGGCAGCTCGCTCATCCAGGGCCCCTCCCAAGGTTGAAGCGCTGCCGCCCACCCTAACATGGCCCACGCGCCCACGCCAGCAATGTGGCTAAAAACCACCCCAATCGTTCTGCCACCTTCCACGTGACGGCCCAACCACATGCCTCTTGCTTGGATGAGGCCATTCCATGTGAGATCCCACTCGGTCGATTGCATGAATCTCAGGGCCGCGAGTCCAGCGAGGCAGGCCAGGGAGATGACCAGGGCTGGAGACAAGGCCGCCCAAGGACCCATTGGAAGTGGAGTGCCATCGAACATGCAACAAAGTTCGTCAATCCGTTCGAGGTGCAACAGCTACCACCTGCTTATCCAATAAGATTCCATCAATGCCTTGAGCTACAATCCAATATGGCCCAGGTGCCACGGGTAAATCCCGGCGATCTGTGCCATTCCAAAAGTACCGGGACGCCGAAGAAATACTGTACGCCGAAGCACCTTGCACGACGGTTCGCACGAGCTCACCGTCCAAACTAAAAACATCAATTCGGTCCAAGATTTGATCTGAATCAGGCATCCAACGGATTGAAATTTCGGACCAATTGGGCTGAAATGGAATGCAAGTTTGAGGACTCACGGAGAGCCCATGTTCTGTTGAAGTTGCTAGATGATGGAAACTCACTGAATTCTTAGCCCCAGGAGTTGACCCCTCAAGGCATGCTCCCCAGGCGCTCGAATGGTAGTCAATGCGCTCCCAACTTGTTCCAGGTTCAAGCTGGTCATGGGGATCAAACCTGTTCCGAGCAGACCAGACCGAATCCAGTTCAATGCGTTGGCCATCTGAAACACGGGAGAGGCTAATCAGTCGGTCGCCAAACAAAGACGGGAGATCCGCTGGCAGAACAATACTCCCGGGTGCGCCTATGCGCTGGGGACAACGCGCCCAGGCTACTTCGCTCCCAACGGGCACCAACCACTCGAAGTCTGAAATGGGATCCCAATCGGTTGGAGATGGATTTTCAATGCTGCTCCAAACCCATGATTTGGATGATGCCCAAGAACTGCCGGCACTCCATGTCTCGAGGAATGGCTCCTCGCTGGGTTCAACCCAACTCAGGCATTCACTGAGTTTCCAATTGGCACTTTGGTCTGCGGCCGGGGGGGCGTATTCCAAGTTCAATTGATTTCCAGCATGATCAACGACGCTTACCATTCCGATTCCTTCTGGCCAACTCCACGCCCTGCCAGTGGCGAAGGAGAGAGATTCCAGTGGAAAAGCCAGTAAGTGATTGGGTGCTGAGGGTTCGACGGGTTCTGAAAACCACATGTAGGCGTGGCCCTCGTGGATTACCCATGCCTCATGTTGAGGCTGTTCTGCATCCACCCATGGAGTTGACTGCTCAAGCCAACCCGGAGAACAGCCCAAAGGTGCCTGGCTCGGCTGCCAGTTCCTAAAATCCCGGGAAGGTCCGAAAACGTCTTTTCGAACCCAACTCCAACCTTCATCTTCGAGGGCTCGGTTGGGTTGCCAACAATTGGAATACGTGAAGAGTTCTAAGACTTCTCCGGCGTGGTTTTGCAACAAGACTTGGCCTGTTGCATTGGGCAGGTCGATGGAATGAACAACGGATTCCCCCGGCTGCAGCCTCCGAGTCGATTGGACTTCTTCGTTCAGTTGAACACCGCTTATTTCCAATGGGCTGGTGCTGATGTTGGTCCACTCAACAAAAGCGGGATGGAGAGGCCACCCTGAAGGAGGTCTAACAGCCAACTCCGTTACCGCCAAATCGCCTGCTGCGGGAAATTGCGCGACCGAATCCACATGTAAAATGGGAGGGTGCCTCTGCCATGGCGAGGAGCATGAACGCAGGCCATTGACCTGAAGCCTCAATTCAATGCCAGAGGGAATGGGTCCCACCCAGCGTGCGCGGATTGAATCTACAACCTGAAGATGAACCTCGTTTTCGGTGTTTCCCCAAGACATGGTTCCAAAGTGTTCCGGAGAAAGGGCGGCGTCGAATTGAAGGATTCCATTTTCTTGGTCAAGGGGGGTGAAAGCGGCGATGTTCACGGTGCCTTCTTCCTCTGGCAATTCGTCCCCCCATCCAGGACTAGCTGGGTTTTGTGGGGACCAATGGGAAGCAATTCCACAGGCTCCCATTTTCGTGAGCCCAATGGAAATGCCTCCCGTTGCTCCTTGCCACCAGCTGGACTTGTAGTTGACCACATCGAGGATGGTGCCATCTGCTCGTTCGACTGCAATGCGCTCTCCAGCATCGGCCAATCCTCCTCCGGTGAGCACTTTTGCCTGGCGAACACCCGCTGCCAAGCTCACAGGGTCTGAGGAGATGATGCAGCGCTCCCCTGGAGCTAAGATGCCATTCCATCCCTCCAAAGCAGCAAGTTCGGAATGCCCTTGTTCGTCCCTCCAGCGCAATTGATTCAAGTCCACAAATCGCTCCGAACGATTCGTCCATTCGACCCACTCCGAAGCATGAAGACCCTGCGACGGAGTGGGGTCAGCCATGATCTCCGTGATGATTACGTCGCCCGGTTGTTCACAATTGGGAGGCATCCAGAGCGTGGATGAAATGAAGGGCTCAACATGCGCATTTCCGAGCGTGTCTGTGATTCCATTTGCTGTCCAGTGAATCGGTTTTCCGGGCGGAAGGCCAGGGGGAGGTGGATGGCAAAAAACACACGACCGACCAAGGGGGGTACTTGGACTTGAGAAGGTGCAAAAAGCGCCCAAATTCCCATTCCACAAAACGGATGGCACAGCTCCTAAAGGCTCGTCGAATTGCATGACGAGCGTTGAGTCATCAGTCCATGCAGAATTCAAGAGTTTTGGCGGAATGGTATCGGATTGGAATGTGGAATGCATGGAAACATGCAATCCGAAATCTTGCACGTGACTCGAAGTGAAATGGGCTTCGATTTGAATGCACTGCGGATTCCCGTCACCAGTGAATAAGTTGGTGTAAACGGGAGCACCATGTGGTTTAATGAGGAGTTGCCCAGAGGGTGCTCCAGGGGCTTTGAGCCACCGAAGGTTGGCGTCCATGCCATTGGCCCAGATGCCGGGTTGATGTGACTCGGATTGCGGTGCTCCGTCGGCCCAAAAAGTGGCCGAAATCGGGTCGAAGGCACCTGTCGTTCCCAACCTGAGCTCGAAGGCCATCGCACTGTCGGGGAAGAATTGGTAGGCGGTGATGGTGCTGAAGTTGGCATTGGAGCCTGCGAGGTCTTGAATCCAGCGAAAGGTAAAGTCCATGCCTGTCTCCTGGCTTTCTAGATCTGTGAAACACCAGCGCAGTTCGGAAGACCCTGGACCTAGGGCCTGCAGGGTGGCCACGGTGTCTTCCAGGTCCCAAGAGGCAGTGTCCCCAAACCAAGTAAGCGTTTCCATTTGGCCTTTTGCATCTCCAATCAAGATCAAGGCACCAATCAGCGTCAGCCTTCGAATCCATTCCATCTCCTCCTACTTTCTTCGACAAAATTGCGGCCTTTGAAACACTTCGGCAATACCATCCGTAAAGTTCTGAGCAACGTTCACAAACCGAAAAGAACATGATTCAATCGAGCGAACACCGGCCTCTGCGTTTGGCGATCATTGGGGCAACAGGAATGGTAGGAGCTACCATGTTGCGCGTTCTTGAAGAGCGCGATTTCCCCCTTGCGGATTGGATCCCAGTGGCAAGCCCCAAAAGCGTGGGTAAAGTTCTGAATTTAAAAGGTTTGAGCAGAGCTGTGGTAGCAATGGAGGAAGCGGTTGCATGGGGTGCAGATGTAGCGTTGTTCAGCGCTGGTGGAGAAACCTCATTGCAGTGGGCACCTCGGTTTGCGGCAGCAGGAACCACCGTCATCGACAACAGCAGTGCTTGGCGCATGGACCCTTCATGTCCTTTAGTTGTTCCTGAGGTCAATGGCAAGGCCATTCGGGATGAGCACCTCATCATTGGAAACCCCAACTGCACCACCATGCAATTGATGATGGCCCTCAAGCCCATTCACGATCAATGGGGCGTCGAACGAGGTGTGGTCAGCACCTACCAAAGCGTCACTGGAACGGGAGTAGCTGCTGTAAAACAGCTGAATGAGGAGCGCGCAGGAACAGAAAACATCAGCCGCGTTTACCCCTATCCAATCGATCAAAATTGCATCCCCCACTGCGATTCATTTCAAGCCAACGGTTACACCCGTGAGGAGATGAAAGTTTGGCATGAATCCAAGAAAATCCTCAATGACGATGAAGTGGCGTTGAGTTGCACCGCAGTGCGTGTGCCCGTCGTCGGAGGGCACAGTGAATCCGTTTACTTGGAGCTAAGAAAGCCCTTTGAGTTAGGCGACGTTCGCACTGCATTGAGTGCATTTCCCGGCGTAACGCTTCAGGATGATCCCGTGAATCTGAGTTACCCAATGCCTTTGCATGCCGCTGGCAAGGATGACGTTTTTGTAGGCCGAATCCGCAAGGACCTATCTCATCCTCGGGGCCTCCACCTGTGGATTGTGGCCGACAACCTTCGAAAAGGTGCTGCAACAAACACCGTTCAAATCGCTGCTTATTTGCATCGGATGGGGCGTTGGTCTTGAATCAATCGCGAGGTGCGGCTATCTTGCGGCCCAACCACCAACATCGCGATTCATGTTTACTTCATTCCTCCGATTGGCTTGCTCATTGGCCTCGATGACCTTATTGGTTTCATGGTCCTTAGCGCAAAGCATTACTGTCAAGGGCCAATGCCTTGAAAAAGGTTCGAGAACACCCTTGATCGGAGTAGCAGTTTATGTTCCAGGAACCTCAGCAGGAGCATTTACTGATTTTGAAGGACGCTTTCAACTGAGGTTGAAGGCAGCGTCCAATGCCGATGTACGGATTGAATTTCAGATGATTGGTTATGCTCAAGAGGCGCGAATTTTAGAGCTTCAAACAGCCCCCAATGCCCTGCTCGATTTAGGCTCGATCGAGTTGTCTTCGATGACCATCGGCCTTGAAGAGGCGCAGGTAATTGCTTCTGTGGCGATTGATCGCGCAACGCCGGTCGCTGTGTCCACCTTAGACGCCAGGACCATTGAAGAGGTGCAGGGTGATCGGGAATTGGTTGAGACCTTGAACATCACACCCGGTGTGTACGCAACAAAAGGAGGCGGTGGGTATGGCGATAGCCGAATCAATATCCGGGGTTTTGATCAGCGAAATGTGGCGGTGTTGATCAATGGCATTCCGGTGAATGACATGGAAACTGGTTGGGTTTATTGGTCAAATTGGGCGGGACTTGGTGATGCCGTGAGCACGATGCAAGTGCAGCGGGGATTGGGAGCGTCTAAATTGGCCATCAACTCCGTCGGAGGGACATTGAACATTGTCACGAAGGCCACAGATGCACAAAAAGGTGCGAGTTTGGTGCAGAACATCACCGATTATGGCCGATTCAAAACCATGCTCAGCCTGAGCACGGGTGTCATGAGCAATGGCTGGGCTGTATCTGCAGTGGGAAGCCGCACAAGTGGCAACGCATATGTGGATGCCACGTTCATTGATGCTTGGAGTTACTTCCTAACTGCAGCGAAAGATTTCGGCGGTAGCCGGTTGGTTTTCACCGCCATTGGTGCCCCTCAAACGCACGGACAGCGTCGCGGAACGTTGACGGTCGACCGGTTCAACGATTTGCAAGGGTTAGGCTACGAGGCGCACCGGTGGAACGATGACTGGGGGATGCTCAATGGGGAAGTGCTCAATTCGAGGGTGAACCATTACCACAAACCGCAAATGGCTTTGAATCACTATTGGCAGGCGAGTGAGCGCACGCATGTGGCTACCAGCGCATACGTGAGTTTTGGGCGCGGCTGGGGTTCACGCTATGACGGAACGAGCACGCCTCGAGCCAGTGAGAATTTGGACTACATCGATGACGACGGTGAGCAGGCCACCCGCTCCGTGAAAACACACCTCAATTGGGATTACCTCTACCAATCGAATAGCACCAATTCCCAACCTGTGACATACGCAGCCAATGAAATCGCTTACGATGAAGCGGTTGGGGCATGGTCTGACACCCTGCATGCCATGGGCGATGCGGTCATGGATAATGGCATGCCTGTAGTGGGCGGTCGGAGTCGCAGCAGCTTGGAGCGGGCGCACAACGAGCATTTTTGGACCGGAATTCTCTCAACGGTGAATTCGCAGCGATCGGAAAAGGTGAACCTCATCGCAGGAATCGATGCTCGTTTTTACAGCGGAAAGCACTTTACCACAGTGGACAACCTGCTTGGAGGTGATTTCTACTTGCAGTCGTTCAGCAGCACCGATGGTTACGGAGTCAATCCGGATTATGCTTTGCTTGCGCGACCTGGTGATGTCGTGGATTACGACGATGTAGGACGCGTCGGGTACGGCGGTGGTTTTGGTCAAATTGAATACGATCACAATGGAATTTCGGCGTTTGCTGCTGCGACAGTGAGTTACACGACCTATCGCCGCATTGACCCGTACAAGTATTTCCGCTATGAGGAAACGGGGATTCAGCCGGTGACGACGGTGGATCCCGAGACCGGTGTGGCCTCCACTGCTGACGAATTTGTTTATGGCATTAAAAGTCAACGAGCTGGAAGTTGGGGCTACAATGCGAAAGCAGGAGGCAGCATCGCCGTGGGGGAGCGCAGCAACGCCTATTTGAATGCGGGGTATTATTCGCGATCTCCTTTTCTCCCATTTGTCTTCACGAACTATTCGAATGTTCTAACGGCCGAGCAATTGAAAAATGAAAAGGTCGCAGCAGCGGAGTTGGGGTTTCGAACCCGTTGGCGCCGGATTGCGGTAGATGTCAATGCGTACCACACCCAATGGCGTGACAAGACGATTTTATCCGCCCCACTTCTTCGTCCCGATGGCACGGAATACCGAGCCTTCATTCGCGGCCTCATCCAGACCCATGAAGGCATCGAAGTCGAGGTCAAAAGTTCGCCTGCAAAAGGTGTCGAGATTGGAGGCATGGCCTCTTTCGGTAATTGGCGTTGGGAAAACAATGTCGAGGCGGCAATCACAGCTGAGGAAGGCGGTGGTGTGATTGATTCGCTTTACATCTACTCGGCCGGTTTGAAGGTAAGTGATGCTCCGCAGAGCCAAATTGGGGCCTTGGTTAATTTCTCACTTCCCTCCAGCATTCGGGTCGGAGCAAGCTACGTCTACAACTGGAACCTGTTCGCTCAGTTCAATGTGGACACCGATCGGACCAACCCAGACTACCAAGGCTTGCAACCCGTTGAGCTTCCTGCATACGGGTACCTTGATTTGAGAGCCAGCAAGGTGTTTCGATTCGACGGATGGAATTGCCGGTTGGGAGTGAACGTGCAAAACGCTTTGGACAACATTTACATGAACGAGGCCGATGAGATGTTTTACACCGATCCGTTCACGGGAGATAAGTTCCAAGGCACCATTGAGAACGGGGGACTGGCAGGTTACTGGTCCTATGGGCGGACCATCAGCCTTTCGTTGAAGGTTGAGGTTTAGAAACAGGTACTCATGAAGTTCATTAAAAAGCTCTTGGCGAAAATTCTGAGTGCAGCGGGTTATGTCAAAGCCATGCACCGGGGGTTCTTTTTTCTCTTTGGTTTGGGGTTCCTGAAGGGCAATCCCAAATTCAAGTACCATTATGCTGTGAAGAATTGGATTAAGCCTACAGATCATGTGGTGGACATTGGCGCCAATTTGGGGTACTTCGCTAAGGTTTTTGCCGATTTGACCCCGGAGGGCAAAGTGACCTGCATTGAGCCCATTCCGCTTTTCTACAGCACGTTAAAGCACTTCTTGGGCAATCGGCCTGGGGTGGTTCTACACAATGTTGCTTTGGGTGATCACGCAGGATCAGTGACCATGGCCCTTCCAGAAACTGATGGTTTCATCCGAACAGGCTTGCCTCACATCATACAGGATTCAAAAGAAACGGCCCATAAAACGCAAGAGGTGGAAGTGGCCCGTGCCAGCCAATTCTTCAGTTCATTGAAGAAGGTGGACTACATCAAATGCGACATTGAAGGATATGAGGCTAAAGTATTCCTCGATATCAAAAATGAACTTGAACGCCTTCGCCCCGTGGTTCAATTGGAGATTTCCAAAGGGAATGTGGATGAGTTGTTGGAGCTATTTAAGAAGTTGAACTATGCCCAATTCGGCATCTGTGACTTCAAATTGATTGAGGAATCTGGAGAACAAGCAGAACAAGGGGATTACTTGTTTATTCCTGAGGAGAAGAAAATCGAATTCATCGCATTCGCCAAGTCCAAATAACCTTTTGACGAAAACAAAAGGCCGCCCTTCTTGGGCAGCCTTTGATGTTGTTATGAGCCGATGAGCGGACTTGAACCGCTGACCTACGCATTACGAATGCGTTGCTCTACCAGCTGAGCTACATCGGCAAATTAAGCGTCGGCAAAGATACGCAATAGATTCCTCTAGGGTTTCAATTTGAGATTGAAAATTAGAGCAGACCGAAGTGGATTGGACTAACCCTGTTCGAGGAGCCGTAAGATGGAACGTGCGATCGATGCCCCTTCCATGTCATTCATTTGTTCGAGGTGTTCCAGCAGGCCTTTCACGCGTTGCTTACTCTGGAACATTTGCAAGGTGAGGGCATTGATTTGCTCTCTTCTGTAGTCCCGATCGGTGATTTCAGTATAAGCTGATCGAATGACACCCAGCAACTCCTCTTCATTCCAGGGCTTTTCGAGGTACCAGTGAATTTTCCCATCATTGAGTGCTTGCTTCACCAGCTCAAGATGTCCATAAGCTGTGATCAACGCCCGCTGCAAATCAGGGAATTCGGTCAAAGTACGCTGGAGCAATTCAAGGCCTGTGCCTTCAGGCATAATTTGATCTGTGATCAAGAGGTCTACCGGCTGGTCGTCCAAAACGATTAGCCCCTCTTTCATCGACGCAGCCGTGAGCACAGTAACGTGCTTCCTGAATGCTGCCCTGAACGCAAAAAGATTGCTGGGTTCGTCATCCACGTACAAAACGACAAAGTTGTTTAAGCTCATTTCCAGGTTTCTTGCTTTTTCAAAACTAAGAGGCGATGGTGTTCGATTGGCCTGAAAGTAGAGAGAATGTGCAATTTGGTCTCCAGTGGTAGCCGGAGCATTTTTGGAAATGCTGCCCTTCGCGCGGGGCCAGGTG
The DNA here is from genome assembly GCA_036825655.1 of Flavobacteriales bacterium. Taxonomy (GTDB): domain Bacteria; phylum Bacteroidota; class Bacteroidia; order Flavobacteriales_D; family Sanyastnellaceae; genus JALQTD01. Next base: position 35,504 of record DAISXU010000004.1, read on the forward strand.
GGAGCCATTCAGCCGCCATCCTGCACGTTGGTGGATCTCGGTCTGACTTCCCGTTTCGACCCAACCCGAGCTTCCGCATCCACGTGAACTGCTTGTTCGATGCAGCATGCATTGCTGAATTCAACGCCAACATCCAAGCCACGGATGGTCCAGAAACTTGGCGTGGCGTGGATGCGCGCCACTTCGTTGGGTTTGAATTTTTACCGGACTTGGACCGCGACTTTGAAGTTCGAATTTCAAAGTCAGCGTGGAATTCATGTCAAGGAATCAGGCAATCAAATCGCCGGCTGCAGTGCCTTCGTCGGGCGTCACAAAACGCAGGCCACCATCAGCTGTGGAAGCCATCAACACCATGCCCTGGCTTTCGACTCCGCGGATGGTTCTGGGAGCGAGGTTGATCAACAGGCTCACCCGCCGGCCTACAACCTCTTCTGGCGAGAAGTGCTCGGCGATTCCAGAAACCACCGTTCGCTCGTCCAAACCTGTCTTTACGGTGAGTTTCAGCAATTTCTTCGCTTTGGTGACCGGCTCGCAAGCGATGACCTCTCCAACGCGGATGTCGAGCTTCATGAAGTCTTCAAAATCGCATGTGGGTTTGGCCGGTTCAACCACCGATTCTGGCGTAGAATCCAATCGTGCCCGCATTTCCTCAGCCCATTCGGCTTCGACTTTGATGAACAAAATGGGAAGCTCACCCAGGGGTGAACCTTCGGCAATCAAATCAGGCCTCGCCTGGCCCCAAGAGGCATCGGCAACACCAAAGGCCCGGGCTAATTTTTCAGCAGTTCGCGGCATAAAGGGCTCGAGTAAAATGCCTAAGTTCGCCGCCAGCTGAGTGCAAACATGCAACAAGGTCGCTGCGCGCTCAGGGTCCGTTTTCACAACTTTCCAAGGCTCAGTTTCGGTGAGGTATTTGTTGCCCAAACGCGCAACTCCCATCGCTTCTTGAAGGGCGTCCCGGTAACGGTGGCGTTCGATCAATTCTCCAATGCGGACCGGAGCACCGGCCAAAGCGGCAAGGATGGCGTGATCTTCAGAAGTGAAGGCGCCTGCTGGCGGGACTGAACTGCCATGGAATTTGCGGTTCAATACGAGCACGCGGTTCACGAAATTACCGAGCACATCGGCCAATTCGTTGTTCACCCGCTCTCGGAAGTCCTCCCAAGTGAATTCGCTGTCTTTTTGCTCTGGCATGATGGAGGCGAGGACGTAGCGCATTTCTTCGCTCCGATCGGGGAATTCTTCGATGAAATCTTTAACCCAGACCGCCCAGTTTCGCGAAGTAGAAATTTTTTGGCCTTCCAAATTCATGAAGGCATTGGCAGGCACATTGACGGGCAAATTGTAGCCACCATGCTCCTTCAGGAGAATGGGGAAAATCAGGCAGTGGAAAACGATGTTGTCCTTGCCGATGAAGTGAACCAAATCCGCATCAGGCTCCTGCCACCAGCGCTTCCAATCTTGCCCATTCGCTTCGCACCACTCCATCGTGCTGGTGATGTAACCAATGGGAGCGTCTAACCAGACGTAAAGCACCTTGCCATCAGCGCCCTCCACCGGAACGGGGACTCCCCAGTCCAAATCGCGGGTCATGGCGCGGGACTGCAATCCGCCATCGATCCAGCTCTTGCACTGGCCCACCACTTGAGCTTTCCAAGCGGAGGCATCGTGGTGTGAAGCGCCGTCTAACTTGCCGTTTTCGATGTAATCCCGCAGCCATTCTTCGTGCCGATCCATAGGCAGATACCAGAGGGTGGTGTCGCGCAGCTCGGGGGATGCGCCGCTGAGTGTGGATTTGGGGTCAATGAGGTCGGTCGGCGAGAGGGCACTCCCGCACTTTTCGCACTGGTCTCCGTAGGCGCCAGCTGCTTCGCATTTGGGGCATGTCCCTGTGATGTAGCGGTCCGCCAAGAACTGGGCGGCTTCCGGGTCGTAGAACTGCGCCTCGGTTTTCACTTCGAACGAGCCGTGGTCGAGCAGCTTCAAGAAAAAATCCTGTGCCACTTGGTGGTGGCGAGCACTGCTCGTGCGGCTGTAGTGATCGAAGGAAATGTCCAGTCCTCGAAAAGCCGCCTGCATTTCGACGTGGTAGCGGTCAACGATTTCCCTCGGTGTGACGCCATCTTTCTTTGCACGAAGTGTGATCGCGGCTCCGTGTTCGTCGGAACCACAGACCCAAAGTACTTCATGTCCAGCGCTCCGCCTCCAACGCGCCTGTATGTCAGCGGGAAGGTATGCACCTGCTATGTGCCCAATGTGAATGGGGCCATTCGCATACGGCAGGGCGGAAGTCATGAGCACACGTTGCATGTGAAAAGGGTTTTGAAGGCCAAATTTCGGACATTCCTCCTGCAATTCATGAATTGCTTTAACAATCCATGGAGGTGTTGCATCTTGCAGGCATGATCCATGCGTGTCCCCGCCCTTTGATTTCAGGTGATCGGATTGCATTGGCGGCCCCGGCGCGATTTGCTACGGCAGGCGCCATTGAAGCTGCAACACAAGCGATTTCAGCTGCTGGATTCGAGCCCATTCTCCTCCCGGGGTTGGCGAATCGTGAAGGGCAGTTTGGCGGGACTGATGCGCACCGAGCTCAGTTGCTCAACGAGGCTTTTCGAGACCCCGAAATCCGCGCTGTTTGGGCGTTGCGTGGTGGGTACGGGTGCGCTCGCCTCCTGCCCTTATTGGATGGTCTGGCGTTCCGCGATGACCCCACCTGGCTCATTGGATTTTCGGATGTTACCGCTTTGCATGGTTGGGCTTCTCGCCAAGGCGTTTGTTCCTTGCATGCACCCGTAGCTGGTACGTTGGCCAGCACCGAAAACCCTGAATTGTTGTGGGATGCCCTCCGCCATCCAGGGGCGTACCGTTTTGGGCGTGATTTGGGCGTGACAGATGGGCGTGCCGTGGTAGGAGGTAACTTGAGCGTTTTGTTCAGTTTACAGGGCACTCCGTGGTTTCCTGACGTGGCTCAGAAGTGGCTTCTGCTGGAAGATTTAGATGAGTTCATGTACCACATTGACAGGATGTTCAACAGCTTTCGCATCGGGGGGGTGTTGGACGAAATCCAAGGCATCCTCTGCGGAAATTTCTCCGATTTGAAGGACAACACGCGGGCGTTTGGTCAATCGGTGGACAACCCATTTGGTCGGACTGCAGCGGAGATTATCCTGGATCACCTTCCTTCTCATAAGCCAGTTGCATGGGGCCTTCCTGTGGGCCATGGATTCCAAAACCGTCCTGTAGTGCTCGACTGAGGTTGGTTGGAGTACATTTGGTGCACAAATTTTAGACCATGTACGGCAAGCTGCAAGCTCATCTTCAAAATGAACTGAAAGACATTGAGTCCGCTGGACTTTACAAGCGTGAGCGCATTATTGCTGGGCAGCAGGATGCCCAGATTACGTTGGCGGATGGCGCCCAAGTACTTAATTTTTGCGCGAACAATTACTTGGGGTTGAGCAATCATCCACGGATCATGGACGCCGCCAAGCGTGCGATTGATACCCACGGTTTTGGCATGTCTTCTGTTCGTTTCATTTGTGGAACACAGGACATTCACAAAGAGCTGGAGCAGGCCATTGCCGAATTCCATGAAACCGAAGACACCATCCTTTATGCAGCGGCGTTCGATGCCAACGGTGGAGTATTTGAACCCCTCTTGGATGCCGCGGATGCGATCATCTCAGATTCCCTCAATCACGCTTCCATCATTGATGGTGTGCGGCTATGCAAGGCCGCTCGCTACCGCTATGCGAACAACGACATGGCGGACTTGGAAGCCCAGTTAAAGTCAGCAAGTGAAGCTGGGCATCGGTTCAAGATCATCGTTACAGATGGCGTATTCTCCATGGATGGATACGTTGCTTCCATTGACGCCATTTGCGACCTCGCAGACCAATACGATGCCTTGGTCATGGTAGATGAATGCCATGCAACTGGATTCATTGGTGCAACAGGACGAGGAAGCATTGAACTCCGCAACGCCATGGGCCGTGTGGACATCATTACAGGCACTTTGGGCAAGGCGATGGGCGGAGCGATGGGCGGTTTCACAACAGGCCGAAAGGAGATCATCGAATTGCTGCGCCAGCGGAGCCGGCCGTACTTGTTTTCAAACTCCTTGGCTCCTTCCATCGTTGGTGCAGGGATTGAGGCCTTCAAAATGCTCACGGAATCAACGGTTTTGCGCGATCGATTGGAGGCCAATACCGATTACTTCAAAGCTGGAATGAGGCGGGTTGGGTTGCCCTTCAAAGATGGGGAGAGCGCAATCGTGCCGGTGATGCTTGGAGACGCTCGGTTGTCTCAAGTCATGGCGGACAAACTCTTGGAGCGCGGCATTTACGTGATCGGGTTCTTTTATCCCGTTGTTCCCAAAGAACAGGCGCGCATTCGAGTTCAATTGTCTGCGGCCCATACCCGGGAACATCTGGATCAGGCCATTGATGCCTTCGAGGCTGTTGCGCGTGAATTGGGGGTGATCGAGGGCTGAGGTGGCGCGGTGGTTGGTCGTCGGTGGTGGATTGGCGGGAACGCTTGTTGCTGAATCGCTCTGGCATTCAGGTGAAGAAGTGGTGCAAAGGGACCATGGAGGAGCTGCTGCTTCACGTGTGGCTGCAGGCATGTTCAATCCTGTTTCATTCCGTCGAGTTGTGGAAGTTTGGGACGCTAATGAACACCTGCACATGGCCCAATCCACCTTCCAACGTTTTGAAGCCCTTCTTGGAGAAAAATACTGGCACGAAGTTCCGGTGGTTCGGGTATTTCCGAATCAATCCTATGCTGATGTTTGGGATGAACGGATTGCGTCCAATCATCCCGTTTCAAAGTGGATTGAACGCTACACCCCCGATTCTGACGTGCATGCTCCGCATGGGGCTGGAAGGGTGACCGGCTCCGGCTGGTGCGATGTAAAGGAACTGCTGAATGGCTGGAAGGCTTGGGCTCAATCTAGCTCGGAGCGACTGGAGTGGGAGCATGATTCTTGGGAATGGCAGGACGGGCTGCCCGCTGGGTTTGACGGGGTGGTGGATGCACGGGGTGTGGGTGCTGTGAAAGACTTGGCGCAATGGGGAATTCAAGTCAATCCGAATCACGGTGAAGTGCTAACGCTGAATCCTGGTGTTTGGGACAAGGAGTTCACCCTGAACGTGAACAAGTGGCTTCTGCCACAACCCGATGGAAGCGCAAAATTGGGCGCGACTTACGCTTGGAATGTGGTGAATGACGAAATCAAATCCACCTCCCAGGTGGAGCTCTTGGCCGCATTCAATCAAGCGCTTCCAGGGATCTTATCCAGCACAGACGTGCGCAAACACGAAGCTGGTTTGCGCCCGGCTTCTCCGGACAGAAGGCCAATGGTGGGCCACTTGAGTCGCAGGTTTCCCTGGTATAGCATCCTCAATGGTTTGGGAACCAGGGGGGTCTTGGTAGGTCCGAAGGCAGCCGATGAACTCGTGCGCAAACTACTGACCGATCGGGAGCCGAGGGATTTGACCAATCCGCAGCGATTTCGTAGTTTCAACGAAATTTGAATCTTGGATCATGGCAAAAGAGGGGAAAAAGAAAGGAAAAAAGAAGGCAAAATCGGATCAGCCAAAAGCCATCGAAGAACGCACTGCACCACCTGCGTTGACTCCTCGAGCGTACGGAAGGCTTCAATCCAAGTTCATGGCGCAATGGGCGGATTTGATGGTGGGTTGGGGTTATCCGAAAGCCATGGGGCTTGTCCATGGTTGGCTCTTAACAAAATCGACTTCATCGACGATGACCGATGTGATCGCACGGGCAAGCGTGAGCCAAGGAACGGCTCATTCCATGCTAAAGAAGTTGGTTCAATTGGGCTTGGTGATAGAAGAACGGGAGGAAGGGGTCCGCACCATTCGCTACAAGGCAGAGCGGGATGCTCGTAAAATTGCAACGGGGGTTATGGCAGATCGCCGTCGCAGGGAACTTGATCCCATTTTGTTAATGCGGAAGACCTTGGCTCAGTTGCCGGAACCAGTGGCCTTGGAGGATTCCAGTGCATCGGTAAACGCCTTGGACGATGCTACGGCATTCAGCTCGACCTTGGATCCCATTGTGTCGTGGGCAGAGCAAGTGGATGCGATGCTTACGACGTTCCAAAATCAAGATGAAAAGTGGTGGAAGCGTGTGGTGAAAAAATGGATCGTTCGGATATGATTTGGCTTGTTTTCACACAGAAAAAAACTGGTTTAGCCCTAATTTCGAATCAAAATCCAACGCATGCTCAATCCTGAAATTACCGCCGTCCTCAACAAGCAAGTTGAGCTTGAGGCTCAAAGTTCCCATTCTTATTTGGCGATGGCGGTTTGGGCGGAAACACAAGGTTACGATGGAACAGCTACTTTCTTGTATCGGCATGCGGAAGAGGAGCGCGTGCACATGCTCAAGCTCATCCAATTCATCAATGAGCGCGGTAGTAAGGCAATCATCCCGGCGTTGAGCGCTCCGAATCACGCATTCAATGGGTTGAAAGAGGCGTTTGAATCGGTTCTGCTCCACGAGACACGCGTTACGGAAAGCATCAACGAAGTCGTAGACATCTGCCTCAAGGTAAAGGACTACCCGACTTACAATTTCATGCAATGGTACGTGGCGGAGCAACTGGAAGAGGAGGGGTTGGCACGCAGAATTCTGGATCGCTTGGCGCTTGCCGGTGACGCATCGGGTGCCTTGTACCACTTCGACAGGGACATCAGTTCCATGGAAGGAGGAGTCAGTGAGCCAACGGCCTGATTCAGTATGAGAGCTTTGTCGATTGCTGCAGCCATTTTCGCGAGTTCATTGACCGCTGCGGTCATGTGGTCTTCAGAGGGGCTGTGGTTTGATAAAAAGGATCAAAAAGAAGTCGGAATCGACGCGTTGAACACAACTGCCGCCATGAAATCATGGGTTGTGTGTGGTTTCGCAGAAGGATTTGATTGGCCGGACCATGCAAAATCCGGTGCTTTCAGGATCGGAGTTTTGGATGATCAAGACCTGCTGAAGTTCTTGTTGAACAACTGCAACATGAACCAGTATGGAAGCCAAATCGTCGAAGTGTCAGAGTGCCCGACGGCACCGGATGACTCATTTTACCACATCTTGTACGTAGGGGATGTGCAATCCAACGCATGGAAACAATGGAAAAAAACCGTTGAAGGTGAGCCTACCGTGGTGGTTACGCATGATCAAGGTGGAATTCCGGATTGGGCCATGGTCAATTTTCATTTCGTCAGTGGGGTAATGAAACTTGAGCTGAACAATGAGCGTGCTGCAGCTTTGCAGATTTCAATTGGAAATGAACTGAAATCATGGGTGGAATGAAATCGATACTCGCGTTCATCCTGGCTTGGGGCGTCCATTTGACGGCCATCGCTCAGTCTCCAGTGGAGCGAGCCATTGTATTGGGTAGTGAAGACCGATGGGATGAGGCATTGGCGGTGCTTTCTCCAGCCGTTGCTGGTGCCTACCAGTCCGATCCCCATGCTTGGTACATACTCGGTTTTGTTCAAAAGGAGCGTTTCAAACGTTCGCCGTCCTTATCGGCAAATAATGCGGAACGATTGGCGTCGATTCAGGCGTTTCAGCGGTGCCGTCAGTTGGCCCCGATGGGCCCCGATGCCGCGATGTCTGGGGTGGCTTTGGAATACCTCGCGGAAAGTTTCTATCAGGACGCACATGCCGCCATAGTTCAGTTCACTGCTGGAGATGACCCGAGCGTGCTGGCCTTGCTGAGCCGGTACGAATCGACATGGTTGAACGTGCACCCTGATGCAGAATTTGTTGACCAGGAATTTGATTTGTTTCACCGTTTGGCAGAGGCAAATAGTGCTTTGCTTGACCCCAGTTTTGGTTTGAATGAAGGCGCCCGAGCCCAAGCGTTTGAGGCAGCTGTCGCGCATTACCTCGAGGCTCAAGCATTGCAACCTCAGGACGAACGTACGCAATTCAACCTCGCAGTTACCTGGTACAATGAGGGCGTGCGTAAAATACGCGCCATCAACGCTCAAGTGTCGCTCGCTCAGTTGATGAACATCCAATCAGAATGCGTAGCACATTTCAAAGAAGCACTCGCACCCATGGAATCGGCCTATGCGCTCAATCCGAAAAAGGCCAGCACCTTAAATGGCTTGATGATCATCCACCGTGCACTCGGCCAAACCGAAGACAGCACCCGCTTTAAACTGGAGTTGGAGGCATTGAAAGGCAATCCATAGGAGCCGGGGTTTTCGACATGTGGACGTTCAAGGTGGTGCCCAAGCATCCTCATTTGGGATGAAATAGACGTTACCTTCAACCCATGTTTCTTCGGTCCAGTTCATTCAAGAGCAACAGCACTTCATCAGGCAGGAGCGTAGACCTGAAATCCAAGGGTTTCCGGTTTCCCATTGGCTGGAGGATGGGAATTGGTTTTGGATTGTTCGGAGTAGCCGTATCGGTTCAATTCATTTTGACTCGAAACACCTTGGTTGAAAATGCGCGATTGAGTGCGCAAGTGGATGAGGTTTTGACCCCCAGTTTGGAGTCCATTCATGAACTGGAGTTGACCATAGCAGAGTCGGAGACACACATCATGCAATGGCTCTATGTGCAGGCCAATGCCGATGCGCCTAAAAGGGTCAGGTTATTGGAATTGCAGTCGGAGGTGATCCCAGCTCAAGTGCGCTTGCTGGATTCGTATGCTCAGCATTGGCCTGAGCCCATGCAGGAAGAATGGGAGGAGTTGCAGCATCAATTGGATCACATGCTTTTGCTTTATGGCGTGATTCAACGGTATTTGCCGGACTTTGAGTCTTACAATGACCCCACCAAGCCCATGATGGCCCGCGGCACGGTGTTGCGGAAACGCGGAGATGGGGGGCTGGAAAGTGTATACCAGTCAATCGATCATTCCATCGTTACGCTAAGTGAAGGAAGTCGGGACATGGCCAAGGAGTCCATGGCCCGCATGGATGAATTGAGCTCCCGGCTCAGGTTGTATGCGGGCAACGTGGCGGTGGGTGTTTTGATGCTGGGCATCATCATTGCCTACCTCGTGACCCGGTCGATTTTGGTGCCCGTCCGAGATTTGAAACGGACTCTGCTCTACATGGGGCGTGGAGTTCAGCCCGAAGCACCTGTCAGGGTGAGCCCAGATGAGATTGGGGAAATGGCCAATGCG